>NZ_JBHYDW010000078.1:0-20792 GCF_051860475.1 Elioraea sp.
GGCGCGCTGATCGGTGCCTCCGCGCTCGGCAACCGCGAGCAGGCGCTTGGTGCGTTCCGGGCGGCCGCGGGTACGCTGCGCGAGCGCCGCCGCAGCGCCTCGGCGGCCGCGGTCGCGCCCTATCTCGATCTGCTGATGCCCGAGGCCGGCGCGCCGCGGCGCGCCGCCGACATCGCCGAGGCGCTGGAGGCCTCGTTCCTGATCTCCGGCGGCGCGGCTGCCGCGGCTGCGGCCGATGCCGCCGCGCTGCTCGCCGGCGAAGGGAGCGCGATCCGCGACCTGCGCGAGGCGCGCAACGCCCGCGACGAGGCCGAGGCGCGGTTCGACCGCGCGGTCGCGGCCGGGGTCAGCGAGGCCGAGCGTGCAACGATCCGGGAGATGATCGCCGGCGCGCAGCGCCGTCTCGCGGAGGCGGAGGCCCGGGTGCAGGCTGAACGTCCCGAGTTCGCGCTGCTCTCCGACACGATGATCTCGCCCGACGAGCTGCGCGCCACGCTGCGTCCGGGCGAGGCGCTGTTCTCGATCGTCCAGGGCCCCGAGCGCGGCTACGGGTTCCTGGTCACGCGCGAGCGGGTGGAGGGGTGGCGCATCGCGCTCACCGAGCGCGAGGCGCAGGCCACCGTGCGGCGGCTGCGCGGCGGGCTCGCGCCTGATCCGGAAACAGGGCGGCTCGCGCCGTTCGACGTCGCCGAGGCGCATCGGCTCTGGCGGCGGCTCGTTCCGCCAGGCGCCCCGGAGGTGCTGGCGCATGCGCGGCTGGTGATCTCGGCGACGGGGCCGCTCGCAGCACTGCCCTTCGCCGTGCTGGTGACCGAGGCGCCCGGCCCGATCGCCACCGATGCCGACTACCGGAATGTTCCGTGGCTGCTCGCCGGCAGCCGCACGCTGGCCTATGCGCCCTCCGCGCTCGCCTTCGCCGCGCAGCGCCGGCTCGCGCGCCCGTCCTCCGCACCGCTGCCCTATATCGGCTTCGCGGGCTTCGCGCCGCTCAGCACGGCGCGCGCGGCGCAGGCGATCGGGCCGAGCCGGCGCGGCTGCGAGGCCGATGTCGCCGCCCTCGCGGCGCTGCCGCCGCTGCCGGCCGCGGCGCGCGAGGTCGAGATCTCGGCGCGGCAGATGCGCGCCGGCGCCGACGCGGTGCGCACCAACGCTGCGTTCACGCGCTCCGCCGTGCTCGGCGGCGATCTCGCGCGCTACCGCGTCGTTCACTTCGCCGCGCACGCGGTGCTGACCGACGAGGTGCCGTGCCTCGGCGAGCCGGCGATCATCACTGCTGCCCCGCCAGGCAGCAACGCGCAGGAAGCGATCATCCGCCTGTCCGACGTGCTGCGCGCGCGGCTCGATGCCGATCTGGTGGTGATGTCGGCCTGCAACACCGCGGGCCCCGACGGGCGCGGCGCGGGCGAGGCGTTCAGCGGGCTCGCGCGCGGCATGCTGTACGCTGGCGCGCGCTCGCTGCTGGCGACGCACTGGACGGTGCCCGATTTCCCGATCGCGGCGATCGCGGCGCTGACGCTTGCGCGCGTCGGCCGCGGCGAGGAGCCGGCCGAGGCGCTGTCCGAGGCGCAGCGGGAGTTCCTGAGCCGCGCCGATGACGGCAATCTGCCGGCCGCCTACGCGCACCCGTTCAACTGGGCCGCCCCCGTCGTCATCGGCGGGCAGCAGACGCGGGCACAGCAAGCCCAGCGCTGAGCGCGATCCGCCCCTCGCCGGTCAGCAGCGCGCGCTGCGCCGCCACGGCAGGGCGCGCGTCCTCGCCCATCCCCAGCAGGCGCAGTGCCGCGGTGTCGAGCGCCTGCGGATCGACCCCGCCCTCGGCCGTATCGAGGGCGGCCAGCAGCGCGGCACGGATCTCGGCCGGCGGCAGCCAGTCCGGCCGGCGCCAGGATGCCGGCAGGGCGGAGCGGTCGCGCGGCACGATCGTCGTCTCCTCGCCGCGCCAGAACTCGCCCTCGGCGACCAGTCCTTCGAGCTCCTTGGCGAGCCGAAGCGCCTGGGCGAGTGCGGCGCGCTGCTTCGCCGTCGGCGTCTCGATGTTCCAGAGCGCGGCCGCGCGCGCGATCACTGCATCAGCGTGGATCGGTCCTTCCGCGCGCACGATCGCGGCGACGATGCCGCCGAGCCGCGCGAAGGGCATCGCATCCGGCGGCGTCTCCGTCGGCACCTCCACCGTGGCGGGCGCGTAGGGGGCGGAGAGCCCGTGCGCGGCGGGTGCGGCTTCGGGGGGCGTCTGTTGCTCCACCGCAACGCCGGCAAGGGCGGCAAGGCGCCGCGCCTCCGCCTCGGGCCGCACCAGCCAGTCCGCCGCCCAGGAGCGCGCGAGTCGCCAGCCCATCATCGCGAGCGCGCCTTCCTGCAAGCGGTCGCGGTCGCGCGCCGAGCGGGCGGAGGCGTAGAAGTCGCCATCCGTGAGGATGCCGAGGCCGTAGCCCTCCGCATCCTTCACCGCGACATCGACGAACAGCCCCGCAAGCCCGACGCGCCGCGCGACCGCGGCGCCTGCGCCCTCCAGCGCCGTTGCGATCGCGTCGGTGAGGGCGGCGTCATCCTCGCCCGCCTGCGCGGCGGCGACCGTGCCGCCGGCGGCGAAGGCGAGGAAGTCCTTCAGCACCGCCACACCACGGCCGGAGGCGCGGGCGAGATCGATGTCGTCGGCGGTCAGGCCCGAGAACACCACGCAGCGCTTCTTGGCGCGCGTGATCAGCACGTTGAGCCGCCGCTCGCCGCCCTCGGCCGAGAGCGGGCCGAAGCGCATCGCGAGCCGGCCGTCCGGCCCCTTGGCGTAGCCGACCGAGATGAACATCACGTCGCGCTCGTCGCCCTGCACGTTCTCGAGGTTCTTGACGAAGACCGGCTCGTGCGGGTGGGCGGCGAAGAACGGCTCGGTGTCGGGGTTGTCGCGGCGCAGCGCCTCGACCGCATCCAGGATCGCGTCGCGCTGGCGGACCGAGAACGCGGCGACACCGAGGGTGTCCTTCGGGTGCTGGCGCGCATGCGCGAGCACGGCCTCGGCGACCGCCTGCGCCTCGACCGCATTCGTGCCGGTGCCGCCGGTGTCGAAGGCGCCGTCCACGCGCACGAGCGAGAGGCCGAGTTCGCTGCCGCGCGGGCGCGGGCTCGGGATCACCAGCAGCCGGTTCTCGTAGAACGACCTGTTCGAGACCGCGATCAGGCTCTCGTGCCGGCTGCGATAGTGCCAGCGCAGCATCTGGTTCGGGAATCCGCGCGCGGTGCAGAGCGAGAGGATGCTCTCGACGTCGCTCGCCGCGATCGTCTCGTCATCGGCCCGTTCCTGCTCGTCGTCGCCTGTCAGCCGCGCGAAGAAGCGGGTCGGCGGCATCTGCCGATCGTCGCCGACGACGACGATCTGACGGCAGCGCGCGACCGCGCCGAGCGCATCGACGGGCTCGATCTGGCTTGCCTCGTCGATCACCAGCATGTCGAACGCGACCGCCGCCGGGTCGAGGAACGCTGCGACCGAGAGCGGGCTCATCATGAACACCGGCTTGATCGCCTGCACCGCGGGCCCCGCGCGCGCGAGCAGCGTGCGGATCGGCAGATGCCGTGAGCGCTTGGCGATCTCGCCGCGCAGCACCGCCATCGCGCGCAGCATGTCGGGGCCTTCGGCGATGCGCAGCCGCGCGGTGTGCGCAGCGGCCGCCTCCGCGCGGGCGAGCGCGAGGCGCGCCTGGTCGGCGGCGCGGAACTCCTCGACCAGGCGCGTGAAGGACGGGCCGTCGAAGGCGGCCAGGGTCGGGGTGGCGCGCATCGCCGCCGCCATCAGGGACTCGGCGAGGGCGAAGCGGAACGCCGCCGCCGCGTCCTCCGGTTGGATGCGTCCGTCAGCGAGGCGGTCCGCGACCGGATCCAGCCCCAGCTCCGACGCCTGCGTCGCAAGCCGCGCCCACGTCATCCAGTCGGCCAGCGCCGTGGGGGCGGCTGCCCATTGCGCGAGGCGATCCGCGATCGCGCCGAGCGGCGGATCGTCGCCGCCGAACGCCTCCGTCCGGTCGAGCGCCAGCTCGGCGAACAGTGGCTCGGCCGTGTCGCCGACGCGCGCGAGTGCCGCCTCCAAGGCCGCCGCTTGCCCGGGGTCGGGCGTGACCGTCGCGGCCTCCGGGGCGATGCGCAGCAGATGCTGGCCCTCCATCACCGCATCGAGCGCGGGCAGCGGATCGTCCGGCGGGGCACCGGCGAACAGCGCGGCGACCGTCTCGCGTGCGGCACGGTACGTTCCGCTGAAGCTGCGCAGGAAGCCGCCGCCCTTGGCGAGCTCCACGCGCGCCTGCTCCAGGCCGGGCGCCGTCCACCCGCTGTCGCGCACGCCTGGCACGCGCGCGCGGATCGCGGCGAAGGTCTCGGCAGCACGCAGCGCGGCGAGGCGACCCTGTGCTCCCGCGCGCGTCGCGTTCGTGCCCGCGGCGGCACGCAGCGCCGCGATCGCCTCCAGCGCCGGCGGGATACGCGCGGGGATGCGGTCGAGATCCGTGGGCAACAGCGCGGGTGCGCGCACGCCGCGCCAGGGATGGCGCGCGGGCAGGCCGATGCGCTGCACCGTCGCGGCGAGCTCGCGCGCGAGACGCTGCGCGTCGCGGATCTGCGCCGCCGTCCAGCCGGACGCGTCGAGCCGCAGCTCGGGCGGACGCATGCCCGCCTGCTTCAGCCGCGCCACTTCGCCGATTGCGCGGAACGCGGTCCAGCCGGTCGTTCCGATCGGCGCATGCATGGCCGCCGCATGGCGGTTCAGCCGGCCGCGCAGCGCGCCCAGCGGGCGGATCACCGCCTCGCGATCGGGCGGCGCGGGGCGCGGCGCCTTCAGGGTCGCGTCGAGTTCCGCAAGCAGCGCGCGCCGGTTTGCGCCGTCGCTGTGCAGCGCGAGACACGCCGCGCCGAGGCCGACGCCCGCAAGTCGTCGCTGCACCACCTCGAGCGCGGCGAGCTTCTCGGCGACGAACAGCACCGTCCGCCCGTCGAGCACGGCCTGGGCGATCAGGTTGGTGATCACCTGGCTCTTGCCGGTGCCCGGCGGGCCCTGGATCACCACCGAGGCGCCGCGCCGCACCGCCTCGGCGGCGAGCGTCTGGCTGCCGTCGGAGTCGAGCGCGAAGTCGAGCCTCTCCACGGGGATCAGCGCGTCGATGTCGGCATCGTCGGCGAAGGGCGCGAAGCGGGGGGGCGGGTCGGCGCCGAGCAGCGCGCGCACGAGCGGATGGGCGGCGATCTCCGGCCGTTCGAGGTCGCGGTACATCAGGTACTTGGCGAAGGAGAACAATCCGAGCGCGATCCCGTCCGGCTCGACGCGGAAGCCGGCGGGCGCGACCGCCTCGGCGACCGCGGCGAACCACGCCTGCGCCGCCGTCCAGGCGTCGGCGGCGCGCTCGTCGAGCTCGGGCGGATCGGGCAGGCGGAGGCGGAACTGATCCGCCAGCATCGCCGCGAGGGTGAGGTTGCCGGCGATCTCGCCGCCGTCCCAGCGCGGGCGAGCGTGCAGGGCAGCAGCAGCAGCGGCGCGCGCCGTTCCGTCTGGGGCGTGCGCGGATCGCTCCAGATCAGGTGCCCGAGCGCGAGATAGAGGATGTTCAGCCCCTGCTCCTCGCGGAACCCCCGCGCGTCGCGCTCGATCCGCGTCAGCAGGCGCGCGAGCGCGGCGGCGGTCAGCGGCGCCGACAGGACAAGGTCGTCCGGGTCCGGCACGCTGGCGGCACCGGGCGCGGCGGCGGCGCGGCGGCGGCGCGGCCCCGCTTCGCCCGCGGCCTCGTCCTCCATCGGCGCGAATCCCATCGCCTTGGCCTCGGTGACCAGGCGCGCGAACACCGAACCCGAGCGCTCGCCCGCGATCGGCAGCACCCCGGCGCTCCGCGTCGGCAGCGACAGCAGCCGGTTGCGCGTCGAGAGGTCGAGCAGCTCGCGCTGCGCCCGCGTCAGTGCCGCAACCACCGGGTCGGTCATCCGGGACTCCCCTGAAACGGCGCCACCATAGCCGAGGCGGGCGCCGTTTCGCCTGCTTGACGCTGGCCGGCGCGCGCGCGTTCAATCGCGCTCCGTCACGGCCGGAAGGCAGGGGCCGGGAACCGAAAACGCTGAGGAGACGTTCCGCATGCTCACACGCCGCACCCTGGGTCGCGTCGCGGCCGCCGCTGGCGCCGCCACGCTCGCCACCCCCGCGATCGCGCAGGCGCAATGGCCCGCACGCCCGATCCAGTTTGTCGTGCCCTGGGGTGCCGGCGGCGGCACCGACTACCACAGCCGCACGATCGCCACGCTGCTCGAGCGCGAGCTGCGCACGCCCGTGACGGTGGTGAACCGCACCGGCGGGTCGGGCGTGGTCGGCCACTCCGCGATCGCCGAGGCGGCACCCGACGGCTACACGATCGGCGCGGTGACGGTCGAGATCGGCATGATGCACTGGCAGGGCCTGACCCGGCTGACCTGGCGCGACTACACGCCGATCGCGATGATGAACCTCGTGCCGGCGGGCGTGCAGGTGGCGGCCGACAGCCCCTGGAAGACGCTCAAGGACATGATCGACGACATCCGCGCCAACCCGGGCAAGTACAAGTCCTCGGGCACCGGGCAGGGGGGGATCTGGCACCTCGCGATCGCGGGGCTGCTGCAGGCGGCCGGGCTGGCGCCCGACGCGGCGCCGTGGATCCCGTCCGACGGCGCGGCGTCCGGCCTGCGCGAGCTGGTCGCGGGCGGCGTGCACATCGTCCCCTGCGGCATCCCCGAGGCGGCCACACTGCTGCGCGCCGGCCGGGTGCGCTCGCTCGCCGCGATGATGCCCGAGCGCGTGCCCGCCTTCCCCGACATCCCGACGGTGAAGGAGGCGATCGGCGTGGACTGGACGCTCGCCTCCTATCTCTCGGTGATGGGGCCGAAGGGCATTCCCGCGCCGATCGCGAAGCGCCTCGAGGAGGCCTCGATGAAGGCGATGGGCACCGAGGACTGGAAGAAGGCGATGGATGCGCGCGGCTTCGGGCTCAGCCCGATGCCGGCGGCCGAGCTCGCGGCGTTCGTCGAGAAGTCGGATCGCGACCTTGGCGGGGTGATGAAGGCGCTCGGCCTGGCGAAGTCGTGACGCCTTGAAGCTGTCGGACGCCGCGCTGGGCGTTGTGCTGCTCGGCGCGGCGGCCGCGATCGCGGTCACCGCCCGCGGGTTCCCGATGGTGCCCGGCCAGGCCTTCGGGCCGTCGCTGTTCCCGGGCGTGATCGCGGCGGGATTCACGCTGTGCGCGATCGGGCTGTTCCTGCGCCATGCCCGGGCCGGACGCGGCGTGCGCTGGATCGATCCCGGGCCGCTGGTGACCGACCCGCGCGCGCGGCTCGATGCCGTGCTGGTGCTGGGCGCGATCGGGGCCTATCTGGGCGTCGCGGAACGTCTCGGCTTCATCCCGACCGCCGCGGCAATCCTGCTGGTCCTCGTGCGTCGGTTCGGCGCGTCATGGTGGCTCGCGATCGCGACCGCCATGCTCGGTCCGCTCACGATCCACCTGATGTTCGCCGAGTGGCTGCGCGTGCCGCTGCCGCTCGGCGTGCTGCTGCACCTGCGGTACGGCGCATGATCGAGGCCCTGCCGCAGGCCTTCGCGCTGCTAATGCAGCCGCAGACCGTGCTGGTGGGCATCGGTGCGGCCCTGTTCGGGCTGTTCGTCGGCTCCATGCCGGGGTTGTCCGCCACGATGGCGGTGGCGCTGCTGGTGCCGGTGAGCTTCTTCCTCGATCCGGTCACGGCGTTGACCGCGGTGGTGATGACCACCGCGATGGCGATCTTCGCCGGCGACATCCCTGGCGCGCTGATGCGCATCCCCGGCACGCCCGCCTCGGCCGCCTATGTGGACGACGCCTACAACTTGACGAAGCAGGGCAAGCCGGAACTGGCGCTTGGCATCTGCCTTGTCACCTCGGCGATCGGCGGGCTGTTCGGCACCGCGGTGCTGATCCTGCTCGCGCCGCGGCTGGCCGAGATCGCGCTCCGCTTCTCGGGGATGGAGTATTTCTGGCTGGTCGCACTCGGGCTTTCCTGCGCAGTGATGGTGGCCGGGCGCGATCCGCTGAAGGGCGCGGTGAGCCTGCTGATCGGGCTGTTCATCGCGACGATCGGTCAGGACGTGACCTCGGGCTACCCGCGCTTCACCGGCGGGTTCGGCAACCTGCTCTCCGGCGTCGCGTTCATTCCGGCGATGGTGGGCATGTTCGCGATCGCCGAGATCCTGCGCAACCTGCCGACCATCCGCAACGCGGCCGAGGTGCAGGTGAAGCGCATCGGCAGCATCCTGCGCGGCACCGGGGCGGTGCTGCGGCGGTACCCCGTGAACGTGCTGCGCGGCAACTCGATCGGCACCGCGATCGGGATTCTGCCCGGCGCCGGCGCCGACATCGCCGCCTGGATCAGCTACGCGGTCGGCAAGCGCTTCTCGAAGGATCCGGACAAGTTCGGCAAGGGCTCGGAGGAGGGGCTGGTCGATGCGGGCGCGGCGAACAACGCCGCGATTGCGGGTGCGTGGGTGCCCGCGCTGGTGTTCGGCATTCCGGGCGATTCCGTCACGGCGATCGTGATCGGGCTGCTGCTGATGAAGGGGCTGCAGCCGGGACCTGACATCTTCCTGATGAATCCCGAGCAGATCGGCGCGCTGTTCCTCGCCTTCATCGTCGCCAACCTCATCATGATCCCGATCGGGCTGGTCGCGATCCGGCTCTGCGCCAAGGTGCTGACCGTGCCGCGCCCGGTGCTGACGCCCTTGATCCTGGTGTTCTGCATGGTCGGCTCCTTCGCGATCGACAACGATCCCTTCGCGCTGGTGATCATGGCGGTGATGGGGATCCTCGCCTGGCTGATGGAGGAGAACGGGATCCCCGTGGCGCCGGCGATCCTCGGCATCGTGCTCGGCGATCAGTTCGAGAAGCACTTCATGACGACGATGATGAAGGGCGACGGCAGCCTCGCCTATTTCGTCTCGCGTCCGATCGCGGCGGTGCTGGCCGCGATCACGGCGGTGGTGTGGCTCGGCATCATCCTCGGCATGATCCAGCGCGCACGGCGGCAGGAGGTTCCGGCATGAGCGCACGCAGCGTGGCGGTGACGGGCGGCAATCGCGGCATCGGCGCGGCCACCGCGCGGCTGTTCGCCGATCAGGGCTGGCGGGTCGCGATCCTCTACGGGTCGGACCATGCGTCCGCCGAGGCCACGCTCGGCTCGCTCGCCGGCGAGGGGCACCTGATCGCGCAGGCCGATGTGGCCGACAGCGCCGCGGTGGCGGCCGCCGCGGCGACGGTCGGCGCGGCGTTCGACGGGCTCGACGCGCTGGTGAACAACGCCGGCTGGACGCGGCCGGTGCCGCACCACGATCTCGACGCGCTCGACGATGCGCTGATCGAGCGCGTCTTCCGCATCAACGCGATGGGTCCGCTCTACTGCGTGCGGTCCTTCCTGCCGCTGCTGCGCAGGCGCGAGCGGGCGGTGATCGTCAACCTCTCCTCGGTCGCGGCGCGCCGCGGCCAGGGCAGCAGCGTGGCCTACTGCGGGGCCAAGGCGGCGGTCGATACGATGACGATCAGTCTCGGCCGCGCGCTCGCGCCGTCGATCCGCGTGGTGGCGGTGGCGCCCGGCCCGGTCGACACCGACATGGCGCGCATGTGGACGCCCGAGCAGCACGCCGCGATCGGCAAGGCGACCCCGCTCGGCTGGGCGGCACCGGAGGACATCGCGGTGACGATCTATGCCGCGGTGACGATGATGCCGAAGGTGACCGGCACGACGATCCTTGCCGATGGCGGCCGGGCGCTGGTGTAGCGCCCGGAATGGAGCGGTTGCGGAACCACCCTCACCCTGACCCTCTCCCACTGTCGTGGGAGAGGGAACCTGATGGCGCCGCCCCGTCCCCTCTCCCGCGTGCGGGAGAGGGACAGGGTGAGGGTCGACCGGGACCCGGCGCCGCTACGCCGCGAGCTTCAGCGCCTTCGCCCGCCGCGCGCCTTCCGCGTCCACCGCGCGCAGCGCCGCCACCACGCGGCGCGGGTTCACCAGATGCGGCTCGTTCCAGATCGTCTCGCCCTCGGCACAGGCGCGCTCGGCGACCCGCATCAGCGCCGCGTCGTCCGCCCCCCCGAGGCCGATCGCGGCGAGCGTGGTCGGCAGCCCGACCGACTCGCAGAACCCGAAGACCTCCTCGATCAGCGCCGGCGGACGGTCGGCCAGCATCAGCAGCGCGAGCGTGCCGATCGCCACCTTCTCGCCGTGCCAGTAGGCGTGGGTCTCGTGCAGCACGGTCAGCCCGTTGTGGATCGCGTGCGCCGCGGCAAGCCCGCCCGACTCGAAGCCGAGGCCCGACAGCAGCGTGTTCGCCTCGACGATGTGCTCGAGCGCCGGTGTCACCACCTGCTGCGCGCACGCGGCCTTCGCCAGCACGCCGAATTGCAGCAGTGTGTCGTAGCAGAGCCGGGCGAGCGCATAGGCCGTCATCGGCCCGAGACGGCCGGTCATGTTCGCACCCCGCTTGATGCGGCAGTCCTCGGCCTCGAACCAGGTGGACAGCGCGTCGCCCATGCCGGCGACGAGGAAGCGCACCGGCGCACGCGCGATCACGCCGGTATCGACCAGCACCAGGGCCGGGTTGTGCGGCAGGATCAGGTAGCGCTTGAACGCGCCATCGGGCGTGTAGATCACCGACAGCGCCGAGGTCGGCGCGTCGGTCGAGGCGATGGTCGGCACGATCGCAACCGGCTTGCCCAGGCTGTGCGCGACCGCCTTGGCGGTGTCGAGCGCCTTGCCGCCGCCGATCCCGGCGATCACCTCCGCGCCCGAGCCCTTTGCCGTCTCCGCCAGCCGCGCGATCTCCTCGTCGCTGCACTCGCCGCCGAACCGTTCGGAGGCCAGCACGACTTTGCCCGCAAGCCCGGCCTCGATCTCGGGCTTCAGCGTGTCGGCGGCGAACGGGTCCAGCACCGCGAAGCCGCGCGCGCCGAGCCGGGCAAGCTCCTCGCCCAGCACCGCGAGCGCGCCTTCGCCCTGGACGTAGCGGCCCGGGAAAATGGCAGTGGTCAGCATCGTGTCCTCCTTCGATCGGTCAGGCACGAAGGAACACGAGGCGGACGGCGCGCGTGTTGAGCGAGGTCAAGCGCGCGCGCGAGTTCATCCAAGCGTCATGGCAGGAGGCAAAAAATGGGGGGCGCGACCGAAGCCGCGCCCCCAAGTGGCAGCATCGATTGGGGGGCTGCCGCGCCGGCCACGGCGGGGAGGAGCCGGGTCGTGCGCCAAGGACCAGTGCGGTCCGTCGAGGCGTATTCGCGCAGAAAGGAGTTTCGGATGCGTTGCTGCGCCTCAACGGGCGCGTTTCCGGCTGAAACCTCACGCGTCTGTGATCGACGGTGCCATCGCCTGACTCGGAACAAAGCATGGACAGTCTCCACGCGATCCGATGCAGCTTGGTCCCGGACCCTGTGCTAAGGAGCGCGCGCGCGCGGTCCCCCGGCATCGCCTGGGGGTTGAGCGCCAGCACGGTTGGACAGAGGCGGACATGGACAAGAACAAGGCGCTCGACCAGGCGCTCCAGCAGATCGAGCGGGCCTTCGGCAAGGGCTCGGTGATGCGCATGGGTGGTCGCGACATCACCGAGGCGATCGAGGTCATCCCGACCGGCTCGCTCGGGCTCGACCTGGCGCTCGGCATCGGCGGGATCCCGCGTGGGCGCATCGTCGAGATTTACGGGCCTGAGAGCTCGGGCAAGACCACGCTGGCGCTGCATGCGGTCGCGGAGGCGCAGAGGCGCGGCGGCACCGCGGCCTTCATCGACGCCGAGCACGCGCTCGATCCGGTCTATGCCCGCAAGCTCGGCGTGGACGTGGACAATCTGCTGATCAGCCAGCCGGACTCGGGCGAGCAGGCGCTGGAGATCGCCGACACCCTGGTGCGCTCGGGCGCGGTCGATGTGCTGGTGGTGGACAGTGTCGCGGCCCTCGTGCCGCGCGCCGAACTCGAGGGCGAGATGGGCGACAGCCATGTCGGCCTGCATGCCCGGCTGATGAGCCAGGCGCTGCGCAAGCTCACCGGCAGCGTGTCCCGCAGCCGCACCACGCTGATCTTCCTCAACCAGATCCGCCTGAAGATCGGTGTGATGTTCGGCAACCCGGAGACAACGACGGGTGGCAACGCCTTGAAATTCTATGCATCCATCCGCCTGGAGATCCGCCGCATCGGTGCGATCAAGGACCGCGACGAGGTGGTCGGCAACCAGACCCGGGTGAAGGTGGTGAAGAACAAGCTCGCCCCGCCGTTCCGCCAGGTGGAGTTCGACATCACCTATGGCGAGGGCATCAGCAAGACCGGGGAACTCATTGATCTTGGGGTAAAGGCTGGCGTCGTTGAAAAGTCGGGCGCGTGGTTCAGCTTCGATTCCCAGCGGATCGGCCAGGGCCGTGAAAACGCCAAGGTTTTCCTGCGCGACCACCCCGAGGTCGCGGCGAGGATCGAGGAGAAGATCCGCGCCCAGTCGGGCATGGTCGCGAACGCGCTGATGGCGCAGGGCGAGGAGGCCGAGGCCGCCGAGTGACTGCGGATGGCGGGTTCTCGCGCCTGCTGTCGGCCGAGGACCAGGCGCTGGTCGCGGCGGCGGCGGAAGCCGTGCGAGCGCGCTACCGCTACGGGCGGCACTCGGTGGGCGCGGCGCTGCGCGGCACCTCGGGCCGCGTGTTCGTTGCCGTCAACCTGGATGCGACGGTCGGCCGGGCGGCGATCTGCGCCGAGGCGGTGGCGCTCGGCGAGGCGGTGATGGCCGGCGAGACGGTCGTGGTGGTGGTGGCGGTGCGTCATCCACGGCCGGACGAGCCGGGCGAGCCGGCCGTGGTCTCGCCCTGCGGGCTCTGCCGCGAGCTGCTGCTCGACTATGCGCCCGAGGCCGAGGTGCTGGTGCCCGGGCGGGGGCGGACGGGACTGCGGGATCTGCTGCCTAGCCCGTATCGCCGCTGACGGCCGCGCCGGGAGCCGGCTCCTCAGGGAGCGGCTCCAGATAGGGAAGTGGGTCGGGACGCGGCGCTCGGGCGACCTGCGCGATGCGCTCGAGCGCCCGGCCGAGCGAGGCGCGCAGATGCCGCTCCAGCGCTGCCGCCGCCGAGTCGATCCGCCCTGCCTCCAGCGCCGTGACGACGGCGAGATGCTCGGGCAGGAACGGCTCGGTCGGGTAGAGCCGTGGCACCCAGTCGTACAGGAAGGAGTGCGCGACCAGCAGCGACTGGTAGAGGCGGAGCGAGTCCATCAGCGTGCGGCTCTGGCAGTGGCCGAGCAGGCGCAGATGCAGATCGGCCTCCAGCTCGTCGAGCGCGCGGCCGTCCAGCGTCTCGGCGCGCGCCGCCGCCTCCTCCAGCCGCCTGCGTATCGCGGTCACGAAGCCTGGCGGCACCGCCGGCATCGCCTTGCGCAGCGCCACCGGCTCCAAGAGCCAGCGCAGCTCATAGAGCTCGCCGACATGCTCGGGTGTCAGCGCCGGCGCGACCCATCGCCCGCGCGCATCACGTCGGATCACGCCGCGCTGATTGAGCCGCGCGATCATCTCGCGCGCAACCGTTCGGCTGACCCCATAATGGCGCGCGAGCTCGGTCTCGATCACGCGCCAGCCGGCGACCGCAGTCCGGGCGATGATCGCGCGCTCGACCTCCGCGTAGAAGCGCTGCCAGGTGGCCGCCGCTTCAAGCCGTACCGGGGCCAGCGGTGCCGGCTCGGCGTCGCGCGTCGGGCGGCCGCGCACGCGATAGCCGTGCCCGTCGGCGCGGCGCACCAGGCCGAGCCGTTCAAGTCGCGCCAGCGCCTGGCGGGCTGGCGCGCGGCTGATGCCGAACTGGCGGGCGAGATGCGATTCCAGCAGCAGCGTGCCCGCGGGCAGGGCGCCCTCGGCGATGCGCGCTGCCAGGATCTCGAAGGTGCGCTCGTGCAGCCGGGGCGCGGCCCCCGTCAGTGCGCCCGTACCGGCATTCGGCGCCGTGGTGTGGCTGGCCATGCTTGCCGCTCGATGTCTCTGTGGCTAGTGTACACACAAGACATAGTTGGTGCAGCCCATGGTGCACGCATGGGCGCTGGCACGGGAACGAGCCGGATCACCGGCGTCAGGAGGGAAGATGAGAACGTCCAGACTCGGAATGGCGGCCGCGGTGGCGGCGCTCGTGGCGGCGACGGCGCCGGGGGCGGCGGCGCAGGAGCGCTTCACGCTGCGCTTCAACCACGTGCTCGGCCCGAGCGAGCCCTATCACCAGGGCTTCCAGACCTGGGCGCAGCGCGTGCGCGAGCGCACCAATGGCGGGCTCACCATGCAGGTGTTCCACTCCGCCCAGCTCGGGGTGGAGGAGGACATCATCGAGCAGATCCGCCAGGGCGCGAATATCGGCCAGAACACCGACAGCGCGCGGCTCGGCAACTACGTCAAGGGTATCGCGGTGATGAACGGCCCCTACTTCGCCGAGACGATCGAGGAGGTGGCGAAGGTCGCCGACTCGCCAACCGTGAAGGGCTGGGTGGCGGAGCTCGCGAGCCAGCACGGGCTGCAGGCCGTGTGCTTCGACTGGGTGCAGGGACAGCGCCACTTCTTCACCAACAAGCCGATCAGCCGGCCCGAGGATCTCGCGGGTCTGCGCATCCGCACCCCGCCCGCGCCGATCTGGCAGGAGTCGATCCGCGCCCTCGGCGCGGCCCCGGTGGCGATGGCGTTCGGCGAGATGTATCCCGCGCTCCAGCAGCGCGCGATCGACGGCGTGGAGCTCGTGTGGAACAACATCCCCGCCGGCCGCTTCAACGAGGTGCTGCGCTACGCCAACGAGACCCGGCACATCCTGCTGATCAACTTCCAGGTGGTGAGCTCGCGCTGGTTCCAGCGCCTGCCGGGCGAGTTCCAGACCGCGCTGGTCGAGGAGTGCCGCAAGGCGGGGCAGGAGACCTCGCGGCGCATCGTCGAGCTTGAGAGCCAGGTGCGCGCACAGCTCCAGCAGCGCGGCATGACGGTGGTGAGCGACATCGACATCGCGGCGTTCAAGCGCGCCGGCGCCCGCGCCTACGAGGTGCTTGGCATCACCGACGCCTATCAGGCCGTGCAGCGCGAGATGCGCCGCTGAGGCATCGGCGGTGACGGCGGGACGGCCGCATGGCTGAGTTCTACCGCCGGCTCTGCCGGGCGGAGGCCGTCATCGCCGGTACGTTCCTGGTGCTGATGGTGGTGCTGGTGTTCACGGGTGGTGTGGCGCGCATGCTGCACCACCCGCTGAACTGGACGATCGACCTCGCCACCTGCCTGTTCGCCTGGGCCTGTTTCCTCTGCGCCGACATCGCCTGGCGCAACCACGCGCTGATCTCGATCGCGCTTGTGACGGATCGGCTCGCGCCGCGCTGGCGGATCGCGGTGATGCGGCTGAACTATCTGCTGATCGCGGCCTTCCTGGTCTACATCGCGATCGTCGGGGCGCATCTCGCCTGGGTCAGCCGTGCGCGCGCGTTCCAGGGCATTCCTGGCGTCAGCTACTCCTGGGTGACCGCGAGCCTGCCCGTAGGCGCGGTGCTGCTGCTGATCACCACGCTGCTCAAGTACCGCGCGCTCGGCCGCGAGCGGGCCGAAGCCTGAGCCGATGCTGCTGGTCGTGATCGCCTTCGTGGTGCTGATGCTGATGGGCATGCCCGTCGCCTTCGCGATCGCGATCTCGGGCACGCTGTTCTTCCTCCAGAACCTCGACCTGCCGGTGTTCATCCCGGTGCAGGTGACCGTCTCGCAGACGCAGAACTTCGCGCTGCTGGCGATCCCGCTGTTCATTCTTGCCGGCAATTTCCTCAACAAGGCGGGCATCACGGCGCGGCTTCTCGTACTCGCGACCGTGATCGCGGGGCGGATGCGCGGCGGACTGGCGCAGGTCTCGGTCGTGCTGTCGGCGCTGATGGGCGGCGTGTCGGGCTCGGCGATCGCGGACGCCTCGATGCAGTCGCGCATGCTCGGCCACGAGATGGTCCGGCGCGGCATGAGCCGCGGCTTCGCCGCCGGCGTGCTGTCGTTCGGCGCGCTGCTGACGCCGGTGATCCCGCCGGGGATTGGCATGATCCTGTACGGCTCGATCGGCCAGGTCTCGATCGGGCGGCTGTTCGCGGCCGGGTTCGTGCCGGCCGCGCTGCTCTGGGTGGCGCTCGCGGCCTCGATCGCGCTCACGGCGCGACGGCGCGGCTATCCGCCCGAGCGCGAGACGCCACCGGGCGCGGGCGAGGTGTTCCGCGCCTTCCGCGGCGGCATCTGGGCGCTGCTGTTCCCGGTGTTCCTGCTGTTCGGTCTGCGCATGGGCGTGTTCACGCCGTCCGAGATCGGCGCCTTCGCGGTGGTCTATGCCCTCATCGTCGGGATCGTGATCCATCGCGAGATGCGCGGGCGGGCGTTCGTCGAGGCGCTTGAGCAGAGTCTGACCGATATCGGCGCGGTGATGTTCCTGATCGCACTTTCGGCGATCTTCACCTACGGCATCGTGCTGGAGCAGATCCCCGATGTGGTGTCCGGCGCACTGCTGTCGGTCTCGGACGATCTGCCGCTGGTGATGGCGCTGATCGTACTGTTCGTGCTGGCGATCGGCTTCTTCGTCGACGCGACCGTGCTGATCATCATGCTGACCCCGGTGTTCCTGCCGCTTGTGCGCAGCCTCGGCGGCGATCCGGTGCATTTCGGTATCGTCTTCATCGTCGCCGCGACGATCGGCAACTTCACCCCGCCGGTGGGTGCGGCGATGTACGCGGTCTGCGCGATCCTGCGCGTGCCGGTCGGCGAGTACACGATTGAATCCCTGCCTCTGCTGGGCGCGGTGTCGGCGGCGACGCTGCTGCTGATCCTGATACCCGGGGTTGTCACTTTCGTGCCGGACCTGATCTTCGGGCGGTTCTAGATGAAGTCCCCATACCCGCTCGCTTGGAGAGCGGGCGGGTTTTCCCTACAACGCCGGCCATGCCCCGGGTCCGCGCGAGTCGCCTCGCCCACCGCGGCCCGGAGGAGGCGGCCGGGCCCCGATGATCGGCCGCCTCTCCGGAACGATCGTCGCCGCCGATGCCGAGGGCGTGGTGATCGACGTCAACGGCGTCGGCTACGTGGTCGGGGTCTCGACGCGCACCCTCGCCGGCCTGCCGCCGCCGGGGTCGGCCGCCACGCTCGCGATCGAGACCATGGTGCGCGAGGACGCGATCACCCTCTACGGCTTCCTCGACGCGACCGAGCGCGCCGCGTTCCGCACCCTGCTGACGGTGCAGGGGGTTGGCGCGAAGGTGGCGCTCGCGCTGCTCGGCGCCTTCTCGCCCGGGCAGATCGCGGCCGCGATCGCCACCAGTGACGCGAAGACTCTCACCCGCGCGGCCGGCGTGGGCGCGCGGCTCGCGGCCCGGCTGGTGACGGAGCTGAAGGGCAAGCCCGGCTTCACCGGCACCGAGGCGATCCCGGCCGCCGTGACGGTTCCGGTCCCGCCGACCGATCCGCTGCTCGCGGATGCGGTCTCGGCCCTGGCCAATCTCGGCTACCGCCGCGCCGAGGCCGAGCCCGCGCTCGCCGCCGCGCGTAGGCGCCTCGGTGACGGGGCAACGGTCGAGGCGATGATCCGCGAAGGCCTCAAGGCGCTGGCGCGATGACCGACCGGCTCACCGATCCGGCCGCGCGCGGCGATGATCTCGGCGAAGCCTCGCTCCGCCCCACACGGCTCGACGACTTCATCGGCCAGGCCCAGGCCAAGGCCAACCTCGCGGTGTTCGTCGCCGCGGCGCGCGGGCGCGGCGAGGCGCTCGACCACGTGCTGCTGCACGGGCCCCCCGGGCTCGGCAAGACCACGCTCGCGCAGATCGTCGCGCGCGAGCTCGGCGTCGGCTTCCGCGCCACCTCCGGCCCGGTGATCCAGCGCTCGGGCGATCTCGCCGCGATCCTGACCAACCTGAACCCGCGCGACGTGCTGTTCATCGACGAGATCCACCGCCTCCAGCCGGCGATCGAGGAGGTGCTCTATCCGGCGATGGAGGATTTCCGGCTCGACCTGATCATCGGCGAGGGGCCGGCGGCGCGCACGGTGCGGATCGACCTCCAGCCCTTCACCCTGATCGGCGCGACCACGCGCTCGGGCCTCGTCGCCACCCCCTTGCGCGACCGCTTCGGCATCCCGCTGCGGCTCACCTTCTACACGCCCGAGGAACTGCTCGGCATCGTCCGCCGCGGTGCCGCGCTGCTCGACCTCGACCTGACCGAGGATGGGGCGGCGGAGATCGCGCGCCGCTCACGCGGCACCCCGCGCATCGCCGGGCGGCTCCTGCGCCGCGTGCGCGACTTCGCCGCCGTGGACGGCACCGCGACGGTCGATGCCCGAGCGGCCGATGCCTCGCTGACCCGGCTGGAGGTGGATGCGCGCGGGCTCGATGCAATGGACCGGCGCTACCTGCGCCTGATCGTCGAGCGCCACGGCGGTGGCCCCGTCGGCGTCGAGACGCTCGCCGCGGCGCTCGCCGAGGCGCGCGACGCGATCGAGGACGTGATCGAGCCCTATCTGATCCAGGAGGGGTTCGTGCTGCGCACCCCGCGCGGCCGCGTGCTGGGCGAGGCGGGCTGGCGCCATCTCGGGCTGATGCCGCCCAAGGGGTTCCAGGCCGATCTGCTCTCGGCCGCGGATGACACGGATGGGTGAGCAGCCGGCCCATCAATTCACGCTCCGCGTGTATTTCGAGGACACGGATGCCGGCGGCGTCGTCTACCACGCCGCATACCTGCGGTTCGCCGAGCGCGCGCGCACGGAATGGCTGCGGGAACTCGGCTTGCCGCACCGGCAGTTGATCGACGAGTCGGGGCTGATCTTCGTCGTCAAGCGCCTGGCGATCGAGTATCACCGCCCCGCGCGATTGGACGAGTCGCTGGTGGTCGAGACCCGGGTGGCGGGGATCGGCGGCGCGTCCGTAGCACTCCGGCAGCGGATCCGCCGGGGCGGGGAGGGGATCGCGACGCTCGATGTGGCGCTGGCGTGCGTCCGGCTCGCGACCGGTCGGCCTGAGCGCATTCCGGCCACACTTCGCGCGTTGATCCGTCCGGTGTCGTGAGGGCTTGACCGAGGATTCTGCGAATGGACCGAGCGGTGGACGCGGCAGGACTGGCGGCGAACGGTGCTGTCGACCTGTCGCTGTGGGCGCTGTTCCTGCAGGCCGACATTGTCGTCAAGGCGGTGATGATCGGGCTTCTGCTGGCAAGCGTCTGGGTATGGGCGATCATCTTCGAGAAGGTGACGACGCTCCGGCGCGTGAACGGCCGCGCCGATGCCTTCGAGGACAATTTCTGGTCGGGCAAGAACCTTGAGGACCTCTATGCCGGCGTGCGCGACACGCCGCGCCACCCGATGGAGGCGGTGTTCGCCGCGGCGATGCGCGAATGGGAGCGCTCGGCGCCGAAGCTCGAACACGCGCCCGAGGGCGTGCGCGAGAGCGTGCGCGAGCGGATCGAACGGGCGATGGCGATCACCATCCAGCGCGAGATGGAGCGGCTGGAGCGGTGGATGATCTTCCTCGCCTCGGTCGGCTCGGCCGCGCCCTTCGTCGGGCTGTTCGGCACGGTCTGGGGCATCATGAACAGCTTCGCCGCGATCGCGACCATGCGGAACACCAACCTGACCGTGGTGGCCCCCGGCATCGCCGAGGCCCTGTTCGCCACCGCGATCGGGCTGGCCGCGGCGATCCCGGCGGTGCTCGCCTACAACAAGATCTCGACCGATCTCGGCCGCTATGCCGGACGGCTCGAGGCGTTCGCCGGCGAGTTCGGCGCGATCCTCTCGCGCCAGGTCTACGAGCCCAGGAGCTGAGGCGATGGCAGGCGGGCTGATGGCGCCGCAGCGGGGCGGCAGCAAGGGCCGCTACCGGCCGATGTCCGAGATCAACGTCGTCCCCCTGGTCGACGTGATGCTGGTGCTGCTGATCATCTTCATGATCGCCGCGCCGCTGCTCACGGTCGGCGTGAACGTCGATCTGCCGCGCACCTCGGCCGATCCCGTCTCCAGCCCCGACGAGCCGCTCTCCGTCACGATCGACGCCGAGGGCCGGGTCTACATCCAGGAGACGGCGGTGACGCTGGAGGAGCTGGTGCCGCGGCTCGCCGCGATCGCCGAGGCGCGGCAGGGCCGCGAGACGCGCGTCTTCGTGCGCGGCGACCGCGCGATCGCCTATGGCCGGGTGATGGAGGTGATGGGCAACATCGCCGCCTCGGGCTTCACGCGCGTCGCGCTGCTCGCCGAACAGCCCACCGGCCAGCCGGCCGCGCGCCCGGGAGCGCGCTGACCGCGCGGGCCTGTGCGGCGCTCGCTCCTCCTCTCCGGCGGCCTGCACCTTCTGGTGCTGATGGCGCTGCTGCTTGGTGTTTCTTCAACGAAACGGTTTGAGGAGCCGGTCGAGCAGGGCATCCCGGTCGAGCTGGTGATCGCGATGGGCCCGACCGCGCCGGCGGAGACGCCGACCGCGCCGAGCGAACCCGCGCCGCAGCCGACACCCGAGCCCGCGCCCGACCCCGAGCCGGCGCCGCCGACGCCGGCCCCGCCGCCGCCTCCGCCGCCACCGCCTCCTCCTCCTCCGCCACCCGCGCCGGAGCCGCCGGCGCCGACCCCGCCGCCGCCCACGCCGCCACCGCCGCCTCCTGCGCCGGCGCCGGAGCCAACACCTGCGCCACCCCCGCCCCCGCCGCCCCCCCCCCCCCCCCCCCCCCCCCCCCCCCCCCCCCCCCCCCCCCCCCCCGCCCCCCCCCCCGCCCCCCCCCCCCCCCCCCCCCGGGCGCCGGTGGGGCCGCCCCCGCGCCC
>NZ_JBHYDW010000079.1:0-20739 GCF_051860475.1 Elioraea sp.
GCCGTAGGTCTTGAAGATCCGCACCGCGCGCGCCGTGCTCACCCCGTGGCTGTGCAGGAACACCATGATCTCCCGCACCACCTTCTGCTCGGCCCAGGCCGCGCAGATCCGCTCCGCGCGCAGCGGTCCGATCCCGGAGACCTCGCGCAGCTTCGCAGGGGACTGCTCGATGACGTCGAACACGCCTGTGCTGAACGCCCGCACCAGGCGCTTCGCATAGCCGGGACCGACGCCGCGGATCATCCCCGAGGCCAGGTACTTCTCGATCCCCTCCGCCGTGGTCGGCGCAGAGGCGCGCAGGAGGCGCGCGCGGAATTGCTGTCCATGGGTCCGGTCGTTGATCCACTCGCCGGTGGCGGTGACCCACTCGCCCGCCGAGATCGACGCCGCGTGCCCGACCACGGTGATCAGGTCGCGACGGCCGCGCGCTTTCACGCGCAGGACGCAGAAGCCGTTCTCGATGTTGTGGAACGTCACCCGCTCGATCGTGCCGGCGAGGACTTCGGCGGATGCGCCGGATCCGTGCCTGGGCGCGTTGCTGTGCATCTGGGGGTGATAGACGGCCGCAGGGCTCCGGGCGAGGAGGATGGCGCACTGCCGCGCCGATGGGCGACGCCTGCCGCAACTGCCACCAGACCTTCCGCCTCGGGCCGCAGGTAGCCTTCCCGCAGATCGGCGCCATCGGCTTCGATCGGGCGACCGAGCTCGAGGCGCTGCGTCTCTACGGCCTCCCGGACACCGCGCCCGCCGTGCACGTTGGTCCGACCCACGGTTCAGGAAGCAGCGAGAATCTGCTCTCCGCCGCCTGCAATCCGCCGAGCCTTGCCGACAGCGCAGGCGTGACGACCACGATCCGCGTGCCCGGAGCCACGCCTGGAGACTTCGTCTGGGCTGCGTTCTCGCTCGATCGGCAAGGCGTCGTTCTCACCACCTGGGTCAGCGCCGCCGATGATATGAGGCCCGGGGCTGCAGAACGGCACAGGCGAAACCGTCGATCTCTGCAGCGGCACGCTCCAAGTGAAGGTCGGCAAGAAGTAGTCACACGGCACAACCGATTGACGCTTCGAGCCCCGCAAACTTCGGCATGTCTGGGATTCGCGCCCGTACGCTTCAACACCTTCCCTCGATCGCAGACCAAGCCCAGAGTACTCCGGTGTTACCTCACCCTGCCAAATGCATCGCCACGCGATTAATGACCAGCGCCGACGCGACCGTGCCCCTCTCAATCCGGTCAAGGATCATATGCTCGTCGGGTCCGTGCGCCTGCCCCCCCTGATGGCAGTAGGACACCTCGATCGGCGGCGCGCCGACGATGTTCATCCAGATCGGGTTGGGGTTCGACCCGCCATTCACTGGTACGATCAATGGCTCGACATCGAACGCGTCGCGAACGGCGCTGCGGATCAGCTCGGCTGGGGGCGAGGCAAAGGGGATGCGTAACGGCCGGTAGACCGCGCCCACCTCAATCATGAGATCGCCGAAGCCTGTCTCGTCGGCGAAGCGGCGGATCGCGGCAAGGATCGCGTCGGGATCCTGGTCAGCCACGAGGCGTAGGCCAAGCTTTACGCTTGCCGAAGCTGGGATCTGCGCCTTCACGCCCGGGCCGGTATGGCCCGCCACCAGGCCCGTGATGTCGCAGGTCGGCATGTACATGATCCGGTGCCAATACGAGTCGGTGTCGAGCTCGGGCGGCAGCGCGATGCCGAGCAGTTCGCTGACCGCCGCGCGGTCAAGCGGCAGCCGCGCGAGAGCCGCCTGCTCCTCCGGCCCCACCGGCAGCACAGAGTCGTAGAATCCAGGCACGCGTACAGTCCCGGCCTCGTCCATGATCCTGGTCAGGAAGTGCACGATGCGCCAAGCGGCATTCGGCATCACGCCGCCGAAGATTCCGGAATGCACATCGCGATGGCCCGTCCGCGCCGAGATTACGATGTGCAGCAGGCCGCGGTTGCCGAAGACTAGTGTCGGTCGGTCGCCAGAGACGGATTCCCCGTCAGCCATGAAGCAGAGATCGGCAGCAAAGCGCTGTCGGTGCTCGGCCACGAAGGGTTCGAGATGCGGCGAGCCGATCTCCTCCTGCGGATCAAGCACGACCTTGATGGTCAGCGCTGGATCGAGCCCGCAGGTGCGCAGCGCCTCGAGCGCGGCGAACTGGCAGATCATCTGACCCTTCGGATCGTTGGCGCCGCGGCAGTAGAGGATACCGTCGCGCACCACCGGCTCGAAGGCGGGTGTGCTCCACTGCGCCGGATCGCCCGCGGGCTGGACATCGTAATGCGCATAGATGAGCAGCGTTGCGCGCGCCGCCTGATGGTGCCGCTGAGCGAGCACGAGTGGTGCCCGGTCGGGGCCTAGCGGAATCGTCTCGTGCGCGAAGCCGAGCCCGGCGAGCCATTCGCGCAGCAGCGCCGCGCCACGCTCAAGCGCCTCCGTGTCGCGGCTCAGCGTCGGGATGCGGCAGAGTGCCGCGAGCCGATCGAGCGTCTCGGGAAACCGTTCCGCCACCGCGATTTTGATCTGGGCGACGGTCGCATCACTCACCTTTGCACCTCTTATCTCGGGGGCCGCGGGTGGGCCCGACTCGGTCATACATGATGGCAGGCGACCGCATGCCCACCGGCGCCGATGCTGAGCGGTGGCTCATCGCGCGCGCAGCGTGCGTCAGCCAGCGGGCAGCGGTCACGGTACCGGCAACCAGCGCTGTCGCTCTCCGCCACGCCGGCTGGCTCGGCCAGGGTCGCGCGTGCCGCTGCCGCGCGTGCGCCCACCCGAGGCACCGGCACCGCCTGAAGCAGGGCACGGGTGTAGGGATGCCGCGGATCGGCGAACAGTGCCTCCGTGTCCGCCATCTCGACGATGCGGCCGAGATACATGACCGCGATCCGGTGACTGATCGCGGCGACCACGCCCATGTCGTGAGAGATGAACAGATAGCCGACACCCTCCGTCTCCTGGAGGTCGATCAGGAGGTTGACGATCTGTGCCTTGATCGACACGTCGAGCGCGGAGACCGCCTCGTCGCACACGATCAGGTCCGGCCCTGCGGCGAGCGCACGCGCGATGCAGACGCGCTGGCGCTGTCCGCCGGAGAACTCATGCGGATAACGTTCGGCATCGGCGGGCGACAGTCCAACCCTGCGCAGCAGCCCGCTGACACGTGTGCGCCGTTCTGCCGCGTCCGTGATCCCGGCGAGGTTGCGCAGCGGCTCGGCGATCTGCTCACCAACACGGAGATGACTGGTCAGTGCCGCGCCCGGGTCCTGGAAGATGATCTGGATACGCCGGCGCATCGGCCGCATCGCAGCCCGATCAAGCGCCACCAAGTCCGTTCCGTCCAGCCTGATCTCGCCGGCCGTGGGCTCGATCAGCCGCAGCACGCAGCGCCCGGTGGTGGACTTGCCGCAGCCGCTCTCTCCGACCAGCGCGAGCGTCTCGCCGCGCGCGATCGCGAATGAGACTCCATCGACGGCGCGCGTAACGGATGCGGCGCGGCCGGGTAGCCAGCGCCGCGACGCGAAGTGCTTCACGAGGTTCCGGACTTCGACCAGAGGCGCTATCATGCGGCAAGTTCCGTAGCGACGCGATCGCTCTCGAAGCACGCCACCGCACTGTCCGGCCCGACCGGTTCTAGGGTTGGCGCCTCGTCCCGGCAGCGCTGGCGTGCGAGCCGGCAGCGTGGCGCGAAGGCGCAGCCAGCCCGGCGGTCGGCGAGCGAAGGCACTACGCCGGGAATCTCGCGCAGTCGGGCGCCGCCGATGCGGCGGTGACGCTCGATCAGCGGGACGGACGCCATCAGCCCGGCCGTGTAGGGATGGCGCGGCTGCTCGAACAGTCGCACGGCCGGCGCGGTCTCGACCACGCGGCCGGCATAGAGCACGACCACGCGCTGCGCGGTCTCGGCAACGACGCCCAGATCATGGGTGATCAGCAACACGGCTGTGCCCCGCCGCTCCTGCAACTCAGCGATGAGGGCCAAGATCTGCGCCTGTACGGTCACGTCGAGCGCCGTAGTCGGCTCATCGGCAATCAGCAGCCCTGGCTCGCAGGCAAGCGCCATCGCGATCATCGCGCGCTGGCGCATCCCGCCTGACATCTCATGCGGGAACTGGGCGGCGCGGCGTGCAGGGTCGGGAATCCGTACTTCGGTGAGCAGCTCCACCGCTCGGCGCGCAGCCGCGGTGCGAGTCAGGCCGCGATGAATACGCAAAGATTCGCCGATCTGCCGACCCACCCGGGTCAGCGGGTTCAGCGCCGTCATTGGTTCCTGGAAGATCATGCCGATCCGGTCGCCGCGGATGCTCCGGAGCTCTGTCTCGGTCAGTCGCGTCAGATCCCTGTCTTGCAGCCTCACGCGGCCCGCGACGAGCCTCGCAGCCGGCTTCGGCAGGAGCCCGGCGATCGCGAGCGCGGTCAAGCTCTTGCCCGAGCCGCTCTCGCCGACCAGAGCAACGGTCTCGCCGGCGCTGATCGTGAGCGAGACGCTCTCGACCGCCTGTACCGGCACCGGCGCTGCGCCGGCGATCTCAACCGTCAGATCCTCGACCACAAGCACCGGTGCCGCAGCTGGCTGCGTGCTGGCCGGGCCGCTCACAGTTGGCTCGCTCCGCGCGGATCGAGCGCGTCGCGCAGCGCGTCACCGATCAGATTGATCGCAAGCACCGTCGCCGCGACGAAAGCACCGGGGATCAGCACGATCCAGGGCGCAAGGCGGAAATGCGTTCGCCCATCGGCGATCACGTTTCCCCAGGACGGAATCTCGGGCGGCGTGCCGACGCCAATGAAGCTCAGATAGGCCTCGGCGATGATCGCCGAGGTGCAGATGAAGGTCGCCTGAACGGCGAGCGGCCCGAGCGTCTGTGGCAGCAGGTGGCGAAAGATGATGCGCGGCGTGCCGTTACCGGCGGCGATCGCCGCTTCGACGAAGGGCTGCTCGCGAAGGGACAACACCATCGCGCGGACCAGCCGCACGACATTCGGCAGTGAGGTCAGTCCGAGCGCGACCACGACGTTGACGATGCTGGCGCCGACGATCGACATGAAGGCGATCGCGAGCAGGATGCCAGGGATCGCCATCAGCCCGTCCATCACCCGCATCAGGACGGCATCGACCAGCCGCAGATACCCGGCTATCAGGCCGAGCACGAGCCCCCCCGCCGCGGCGATCACCCCGACCAGCACGCCGATCGCGAGCGAGGTCTGGCCGCCCTCGGCGACGCGCGCAAGCAGATCGCGGCCGAGCGCGTCGGCGCCGAACACGAGCCCAGACCCTGGCGGCATGAGCCGCCGCGCGGCCGACATCTCCGTCACAGAACCAAGCGTGACCACGAGTGAGAGCAGCGTCAGCCCGACCGGGACTGCCAGCACAAGCAGCGCAACCAGCACCGCGCGGTCGCCGAGCAGTCGGGCCAGCAGCGTCGTTCGCCGCGGGACGGAGGCCGGACGATGGTCGGGCACCAATGCCTTGAGGGCCGTTTCCGATGTCGGTGCCATCAGTAGCGAATGCGCGGGTCGATCGCCGCGTAGGCGATGTCGATCACCAGGTTGATGCCGAGATAGACGAAGGAGAAGAACAGGATTACGCCCTGGATGACTGGGTAGTCGCGATTGAGGATGCCGTCCACGGTCAGTCGGCCGATACCGGGAATGGCGAACACCGTCTCAGTGATCACCACGCCTGAGATGAGTCCGGCCAGTCCAATGCCGATCACGGTCACGATCGGAACGGCCGCATTGCGCAGCACATGCGCGAGTAGGATCCGGACCGAAGAGAGGCCCTTCGAGCGCGCGGTGCGGACGAAGTCCTGGCGCAGCACCTCGATCACGCTGGCCCGGGTTATGCGGGCGATCAGCGCGGAGTAGATCAGACCCAGCGAAACCGCGGGCAGCGCAATGTGTTCCAGGAACGGCCCCAGACCGTCCGAGGGGGGCCGATAGCCTTGCACCGGCAGCAGTTCGAGCCAGAGCGAGAACACGAGCACCAGGCTGTAGGAGATCAGGAAGACGGGGAACGAGAAGGCTGCGACCGCGAAGGCCATGACGGCCCGGTCCGCCGCCGCGCCGGCCTTCCAGGCCGCCAGCACGCCGAGAGGCACGGCGAGCGAAACCGCGATCAGCATGGCCGAGCCCGCAAGCAGCAGGGTGGGCTCTAGCCGCTGAACGATCAGCCGCGACACCGGCAGACCCGTATAGATCGAAGTACCGAGATCGCCCGCGAGCAAAGTGGCGAACCAGCGCAGCAGTTGTTCCGGCAGCGAGCGGTCGAACCCGAAGCGAGCTCGGACCTCCGCGATCTGGTCCTCGGAAGCGAACTCACCGACCATCGCCGCGACTGGATCATTCGGTCCGAGCCGCATGATCAAGAACACCACCGCCGCCACCACCGCCACCACGGGTATGGTCGCGAGGAGGCGGCGAATGACGTAGCCGAGCATATCAGTTCTTGCTGATGCCGTAGAGGATCCCGACCGATGCGTCCTGCACGCCCTGCAGGCTGCTGCGCCAGGAGTCGACCTTCTTGAACACGCCGAACACGATGTGCGTGCCGTGCTCGTAGGCTGCCGCCTGGATGCGCTCGGCAGTCGCCTTGCGCGCCTCAGCGTCCGGTGCGTTGAGGAACGCGAGCCGCATCGCCTCAATCTCCTCATTGCACGGCCAGCCAGGCCAGTTGTCGCCCGCACAGGAGGTGTTGACTGCCGGGTTGACCAGCGGATTGAGCACGTCGACTGTCGCAAAGGTTGTTACGAAAAGGTTCCACCCGCCGTCGGTCGACGGCCTGCGGATGGTGCGTCGCTGCATGAACGTCGCGAGCGCCATCGGCTGCACTTCGACCGTGAAGCCGAGACGGCGCAGTGACTCCGCGGTGCGCAGCGTCCAGGCACTGTTCTGCGCATGGTTCGAGGGCTGCAGCATGACGACCGGCGTGCCGTCATAGCCCGCCTCGCGCAGCAGCCTTCGTCCCATCTCGATGTCGTTGCGGCGGATCGCCTCGGCGCCCGCCTCGGTCTCATAGGGCGTGCCGCAGCCGAACATGGCGTAGCATACCTGCCGCAGCGCAGGGTCGCGGATGACGGTCGCCAGGTGCTCCTCCTGATTGATGCCGTGATAGACGACCTGGCGCAGACGCGCGTCATTGAACGGCGGGATCAGGTGGTTGAAGCGAATCCAGCCCTGTTCGCCGCGCACATCGCGCACGCGGCTCACGATCTCCGGGTGCCGCTTCAGCTCCTCCAGGAGGTCGGGCTGGAGGTTTGCGACATAGTCCACCTCGTTGCGGATCAAAGCGGCTTGGCGGGTCGCGTCGTCGGGCATGATGATGTATTCGATCCGCGCAACTCCGGCGATCTTGGCGCCGGCGGTGTTGTCCTGTGGCTCGGCGCGCGGGCGATAACCGTCGAAGCGGGTGTAGACGCGGCGCTGGCCCGGCACCCACTGGTCGCGCTGGAACACGAAAGGGCCGGAGCCGGTTGGGTCGCGCAGCTGCGCGGTGTGGGGCGTCTGCGCGATCCGCTCCGGTAGCACGAAGAGCACAGCTCCCGAAGGCTTGGCCATGTTCTCGATCAGCGGCGGGAAAGGCTCGCGCAGGACGATCCGGAATGTGTCGTCGGCGACCGGCTCGATCGAGGCCAGCACGCGCATCATCAGCCGTGCGGTCGGATCGGCATTCGCCCAGCGTCGAATCGAAGCGACCGCGTCTCGGCTGGTGACCGGCGCGCCGTCGTGGAACAGCAGGCCTGGGCGCAGCCGGAACGTATAATTCAGGCCATCTGCGCTGACCTCCCACTGGTCCACCATCTGCGGCTGCACGCGCAGTTGGCTGTCCACGGCAAACAGAGTGTCGTAGACGAGGTAGCCGTGATCGCGTGTCGCATGCGCGGTCGTGAACATTGGATCGATGATCTGAATGTCCTGCGAACTACCGATACGCAGCACCGATGTGGGTTGCGCCAATGCCGGCGAGGGTGAAAGGAGAAGAACGGCTGCTAGGGCGAAGACGGTGCGTCGGTGGATCATGAGGTAGTCCTCCTCGATAGGCAGCGTGTGCGGTCGGATACGGGGCGGACGGCGGCCCTCCGCCTGCCCCGCCCGAGTCAGCGCTTGGGAACTACGAAGTAGGCCAGCGTGTCCTCGTCGGACCGCGGCGTGTAGGTGGCGATGCGATCGGCGCGCGCTGCCCAGATCGCCTTGAGATTAGTGACCGGGATTACAGCGTTGTCGGCGATCACAGTTTCCATCGCCTGCTCGAACATGCGTGCCCGCTTGGCATCGTCAAGCGTGCGCACACCCTCGATGATCAAGCGATCCACCGCCGGGTTGGAGTAACCAATCCGGTTCCACGAGCCGTAGCCAGTGTTCCGGTCATCGGTCAGCACCAGCGCGCCGAGCACCTGCGAGGACTCGCCGGTGACGGTGCCCCAGCCGTGCATGAAGAGGCTTAGGTCGCCGGCGGCGCGACGCGTGAAGAATACTGCCCGCGGAATCGCCTCCACGGTGGTGCGGATGCCGATCCGGGTGAACATCTGGCCGAGCGCCTCGCAGACCTTGCCGTCGTTCGGGAGGCGGTCGCTCGTGCAGTGCAGGGTGACCTGGAAACCGTTCGGGTAGCCTGCCTCCCGCAGGAGCTGCTGCGCCCTTGCCGGGTCGTGTGCCGGACGGCCAATCCGCTCGGAGAAGCCGAAGATCCCCGGCGGTACCATCTGGTTAGCGACCACGCCCGCACCGTCCATCGTGCGCTCGGCGATGCCCTCCCGGTTGATCGCGAGCGAGAGCGCTTCGCGCACGCGCGCATCGCGCAACGGGTTGCGCTCGAGCGGCCGTCCGTCGGTGCCACGAACCATCGGCGTCGTTTCGCGTTGGTCCGGGAACAGCAGGAAGTTGAATGCCGACGCACCGGCGAAGATTGAGATCGCGGGATTCCGCTGCAGGGTCTCGATATTGGCGGGCGGCACGTGGCCGATGATGTGCAGGTCGCCTGCGAGCAGTGCGGCGACGCGCGCGGCATCGTTGGAGACCTCGCGATAGACTACCCGCTGCCAGGGTGCGGGTCCGCGCCAGTGGCGATCGAACCGTTCTAGGATCAGATCGGCACGCGGCGTCCAGCTCACGAACCTGAACGGGCCGGTTCCGATCGCCGCCCTGCCGGAGTTGAAGTCCTCGATCCGGGCGTTCTGCGAGGCCGCCTTCGAGACGATGAATACGCGCACGAGGTTAAGCGGGAGGGTGGCAGATGGTGTATGGGTACGGAAGCGAACGGTATGATCGTTCACGATCTCCACCGACGCGATCTGCTGCACGTAAATGGCGTTGCTCGCGGGCCCGGTCGCGCCCGGAACGCGCTCGATCGAGAACTTCACGTCGGCGGCAGTGAACGGGGTTCCATCATGGAAGAGCACGCCGGGGCGGAGCTGGAATTCCCAGGTCGTGTCGTCGATCGGCTTCCAGGACTCCGCGAGTCCGGGCTCAGGCGACTGGTCGGGACCGGCCCAGACCAGGGTGTCGAAGATGTGCTTCATCGCCGAGGCCGTGGTGGTCAGCGACGAAAAGTGCGGGTCGATCGACTCCGGTCCACCGCGCACTCCGACGAGAAGGTCCTGCGCGACCGCGGCCGACGCGGCCGTCCCGACTGCGAGCGCGGCTCCGAGAACGAGCGCCCGCCAGCGCTGTGGAGCCAACCGGGGTCGGAAGTTGGTTCTGGTCGACATGAGCAGGTCTCCCTCTTGTTTTGTGCATACATTGATGCATGGTTTAACGAGTGCTGCAAGCCCCGACGCGGCTGCGGCCACTCGCAACAGACCCGAGGCCGGGATGACAACCAGCAGAACCCCGAAGGATGAGCCGTATCCGGTGACGGTGGTCACGGGCGCAGGCGCGGGCCTCGGCGCAGCTATCGCCGAAGCGCTGGCGGCACGAGGTGAGGCCCTTGTGCTCCTCGATCGATACGAGGACGGTATCGCGAGGATCGCCAAGCGGCTGTCTGCGGCCAGCGGCGTGCTCGCCATCGCCTGCGACGTCCGATCGCCGAACGATATCGAGGTTGCGTTCGCCCGCGCCGCTGCACGGTTCGGCCCACCGACGGGACTCGTGAACAATGCGGGCGTCTATCCCGATGATCCCGCACTCACGATGTCCGAGGCGTCCTGGGACGCCGTGCTCGACGTCAACCTAAAGGGCGCGTTCCTCTGCGCGCAGACCTTTGCCCAGGCACGGACTGCCGTTGGTGGCGGCGGAGCGATCGTCAACATTGCATCGACCGCGGCGTTCTCCGCTCGCCGCGGGGCGTCGCACTACGCCGCATCAAAGGCCGGCCTCGTGATGCTGACGAAGTCGCTCGCGCTCGAATGGGGTCCACACGGGATCCGCTGCAACGCGGTAGCTCCCGGCTACATCGACGTGCGTCCCGATCAGACCTCCGCCGAGTACCGCGCCGACTATGTGCGCCTGGTGCCGCTCGGTCGCACGGGCAGGCCCGAGGAGGTGGCCTCCGTGGTCGCGTTCCTGTTGTCCGGGGCCGCCTCGTTCGTCACCGGAGCCACACTGCCGATCGACGGCGGGTTCCTCGCCGGCCGCCCACTCATCCGCTCGGATGCGCGTTGACGCCGCCCATGGCCCCGCACCCCGCCAACGCATTGAGCAACCGGATGTGGCCGCGGATACCGTGGCGGAAGCAGGCGAGCTCGAATTTCTCGTTCGGTCCGTGATTGCGGTCGTCGTTGAGCCCGAAGCCGACCAGCAGGCAGTCCATGCCCAAGGAACGCTGCAACATCGTTACGGCCGGGATCGTGCCGCCGGCTCCGACAAGCACAGTGTCACGACCCATCTCAGCAGCAAGAGCGGCGCGCGCCGCCTCCATCCAGGGCGTGTCAACCGGAACCGAGAAGGCGGGTGCCATGGTGAACGGCGTCAAGCTCAACTGCACGTCAGGCGGCAGACGGTCCCGAACGAAACGCTCGAAGGCTGCGAACACCTCGTATGGATCCTGGTCGGGTACGAGGCGAAACGAGAGCTTCGCTGTTGCCTGCGCGGGTATGGCAGTCTTCGCACCCGCCCCGACATACCCGCCGATGATGCCGTTAACGTCCGCGCTCGGGCGGGCCCACAGGCGCTCCAGACCGTCGAACCCCTTCTCGCCGTGCGGTGTCGTCAGCCCCACCGACCGCAGATAACGTGCCTCGTCGAAGCCGAGCGAGGCCCAGGAGCGCCGTTCAGCGTCCGGCGCTGGACGGACACGGTCGTAGAAGCCGGGGATGCACACGCGTCCCCGATCGTCGTGAAGTGCACCCAGGATCTGGTTCAGCACGTTCAGCGGGTTGACCGCGCAACCGCCATACCGTCCGGAATGGAGCTCGCGCTCGGGCCCCCGCACGGTCATCTCGACGTAACACATGCCACGCATTCGGGTGGTGATGGCCGGTGTATGCTCGTCCCACATGCTCATGTCGACGATGACACACACATCGGCGGCGAGCTCCTCACGCTGCGCGGTCAGGAAGGCACCAAGGTTCGGACTGCCGAATTCCTCCTCGCCCTCGAGCAGCAGCGTAACGCGCGCGGGGAGTGGTTCGCCGGATGCCAGCCACGCTCGCAACGCCTCGATCAGCGTCATGATCTGGCCCTTGTCATCCACCGCGCCGCGGCCGACGATGCGAAGACCACGCGGCCCGTCGACCAGAGCGGGCTCGAACGGTGGCGTGAGCCAGCCCTCTCTGGGATCGGCAGGCTGAACGTCGTAATGCGCGTAATAGAGGAGATGCGGCGCGCCTGCCGGCCCAGGGTGCTTTGCAACGACGACGGGGTGGCCCGCGGTCGGGCGCACCGTCGCATCAAAGCCGAGATCGCTTAGCTCCCTGGCAAGCCAAGCGGCGGCACGGCGGCAATCCGGTGCATGTTCCGGTTGCGTGCCGACGCTCGGGATGCGCATCAGCGCGAACAGCCGTTCGAGCGCCCCATCCCGGTCTGACTCGGCGCGCGCGAGAACGGTGGCAACCGTCTCGTGCATGATCATGCGCCGGTGATCTCTTTGAGGATGCCGAAGAAGGCGCGCTTGCGCGGCGATGAGATCGCCCAATCGACCGGCAGGCTCTGGAATCCGTCGGCGAACCGCTCGCGCACCTGGCGGTAGTCGAAATAGCCCCAGCCGGCGTACTCCGTCACCGCCGCGACGAAGTTGTTGTCCAGTCGGTCGAACTCGAAATGGTCGTCCTCATTGTAGGTGATCGGCTGGCCGCGATAGGCCGGGTGGCTGCGGAGGCGCATCAGCTGGGTGCGGACGCCGTCCGGCGAGTGCACCCAGTTGCCGTGCGGCAGCAGGAAGTCGGCGGTATCGAGGATAGCCGCCGGCGGAAGCTGGGGGCGTACCAGGCTGGTGCTGACTAGCAGCCGCTTGGCGGGGGTATCCAGCCTGCCGCCGCTTCGGGTCTGCGCGAGCCGGATCAGTTCGTGGCAGCGCGCCGCGCCGATGATGTCGTGCACATAGACGCCGAGGTCGACCTCGTTACCGATCTCCAGCAGCACGTTTCGCGCGCCACGCGCGCAGAGCCAATCGACCGTCTCGGTGACGGCACGGATCACCGCCGCCTCGTCCGCAAGCGCCTTCGACTGGTGGCCGTAGAACAGGCCGAGGATCACCGCCATGCCGGCGGTGTCCGCCGCTGCGATCACCTGGCCGAGGCGCGCCGCGTAGGTGGGCTTCAGCGCGCCCTCGGACGTGAAGCCAGAGATCCGCCAGGGCTGGTGCCAGGAATAGCCCTGCGGGCTTCCGCCCTGGAGGTTGATCGCAACGGCGGCAAGCCCGTGCGCACGGTAGGCCGGCAGGGCAGCACAGAACTCGGCCGTGTTCCGCTCCGCCGACCACGGGCCGTCGGCGTAGTCCCAAACACCGCACGTGGCCGGGTTCTCGTCGTCGACTATGGCGTTCGCCATCCGGCTGTTGAAGAGCAGGCCCTCGATCCGGTAGCCGCGCCACGACCGGCCCGGACAGGTGGGCTGGCCGTCGAGGGTAAAGCGGTCGCCGTCGATCCCGATGACGGTGCGGGTCGGCGTGGTCATTCCAGGGTGATCCCGGCGCTGCGGATGATCTCGCCCCACTGCGCGCTCTCGTCCCTGATCACCTCGCTGAGCTCCTGCGGCGTGCGGTAGCGCGGGACCGCGCCACGTTCGCGGTAGAATGTCAGCAGCTCCTCGTCCGACATTGCCTCACGACAGGCCTCGCGCAGGCGCGCGAGGACGGGTGCCGGCACGGCGGCGGGCGCCATCAGCGCCTGCCAACCGACGGCGATCAGATTGGGGAAACCCGCCTCGATTGTCGTCGGCACATCCGGGATCGCGCTCAGACGCTCGTGCCCGGCGACGGCGAGTACGCGCATCTGGCCGGCATCGATCGCCCCGCGCGCCTGGGCGAGGTTGTCGATCATCAGGTGCATGCGGCCCGCGATCATGTCCTGGATCGCCGGGCCGGTGCCGCGATACGGCACGTGCACAATGTCGATTTGTTGGTCGCGCTTGAACAGTTCGAGGCTGAGATGGGCGAGCGTGCCGATCCCGCCGGACGCGAAGTTCAGCTTGCCCGGGTTGGCGCGCGCGTATCCCACCAACTCGGCGAGGGTGGAGACGCCGAGCGTGCTCGATACCATCACGGCCTGCGGGGTCGAGGTGATCCCGCAGATCGGGGCGAAGTCGCGTGGGTAGTTGACGCGTACGTTGCGATACAAGAAGGGGTTGTTGGTCGCCATCGCGCCGTTGATCTGCAGCAGCGTGTAGCCGTCGGCCGGCACCTGGAACGCGACGTGATCGGCTGCGATGTTGCCGTTCGCGCCCGCCCTGCTCTCGACCACGATCGTCTGGCCGAGCGTGCGTGACATCCGCTGCGCCAGGGGACGCGCGACCAGATCGACCCCGCCGCCGGGGGCAAAACCGATCACAGTGCGGATCGGCCTGGTCGGGAAGTCAGCCTGGGCCCAGGCGGGCGCGGTGCCCGGCCCGACCGCTGCGGCGATGCCCAACAGTACAAGTCGTCGCGTGGGTTTCATGGATGTTTCCGCGCCTCCGGCATGGTTGCTGGACACGACTCATGCCATAATGTATGCATTGTCAACCCCGGCCGCCCTGCCCAGATGAGATTCGGTGGTCGGCCGTCTCGCTGATGGCGATCCGCCCGCGCCGCGATCGGTTGGCTTAGTCCTGCTGCTTCCGATGCTGAAGGAATCCTCGCCATGACGCCCAGTTTCCGCATCGCCGTGCTGCCGGGGGACGGCATCGGCCCGGAGGTGATGGCGCCCGCGCTTGAGCTGCTGCGCACCGCGGCCGAACGCGTCGGGCTCGCGCTCGCGACCGAGGCGCATCCGGCTGGTGCCGTCTGCTGGCGGGAGACCGGCGCGGCCCTGCCCAAGGCGACGATGGCGGCCTGCGCGGCGGCGGACGCGATCCTGCTCGCGGCCATGGGCGATCCGGCGATCCGCTACCCCGACGGCACCGAGATCGCGCCGCAGCTCGATCTGCGCTTCGACCTCGGCCTCTATGCCGGCGTTCGTCCGGTGCGCGTGATCCCCGGCGTGCAGATCCCGCTCGCCGACCCGCGTGCGGCCGCGATCGACCTCGTGATCCTGCGCGAATCCACCGAGGGCCTGTTCTGGTCGCGCGGGCGGGGCGAGGTGCTGAACGACGCCGAGGCGCGCGACACGCTGGTGATCACCCGCGCCACCACCGCCCGGCTGTCCGACTTCGCCTTTACCCTCGCCCGCACCCGGCGCGGGCGCGGCGGCAAGAACCTGGTGACCTGCGTGGACAAGGCGAACGTGTTCACCTCCTTCGCCTTCTTCCGCCGCGTGTTCGACGAGCGCGCCGCGGCGCATCCGGACGTGCAGGCCGCGCACCACTACATCGACGCGATGGCGCTCGATCTCGTGCGCCGACCCTGGGCGTTCGACGTGATGCTGACCGAGAACATGTTCGGCGACATCATCTCGGATCTCGGTGCGGCGCTGATGGGGGGCATGGGCTACGCGCCCTCGGCCGACATCGGCGATGCGCATGCGGTGTTCCAGCCCTGCCACGGCTCGGCGCCGGACATTGCCGGCCGGGGGATCGCCAACCCGACCGCGATGATCCTCTCGGGCGCGATGATGCTGGAGTGGTTCGGCGAACGGCATGGCGAGCCGCGGGCCCTGCGAGCCGGCGCCTTGATCCAACGCGCGGTCGATGCGGCCTTCGCCGACGGCCGGCTGGTCACCCCCGAGCACGGCGGCACCGCAGGCACGCGCGCAGTCGCCGATGCGGTCGGTGCCGCGATGGCGGCGCTCGATCCCGCGGCCGTGGCCGCATGACGCTCGCGGTCGGTCTCATAGGGGCCGGCTACTTTGCGCAGTTCCACGCCGAAGCCTGGGCCCGCATGCCCGGGGCGCGGCTGGCCGGGGTCTGCGACTCCGACCGCGCCAAGGCGGAGGCGACGGCCGCGCGCCATGGAGGTGTGGCGTTCGGCGATCTCGCCGCGATGCTCGCCGAGATCCCGCTCGACCTCCTCGACATTGCCGCCCCGCCGCCCGTGCACGCCCCCGCGATCCGCGCCGCGATCGCCGCCGGGGTTCCCACCGCGATCTGCCAGAAGCCGTTCTGCGGCGAACTCGGCGCGGCGGAGGCGATCACGGCGGAGGCCGAGGCGGCCGGGCTCAGGCTGATCGTGCACGAGAACTTCCGCTTCCAGCCCTGGTACCGCGAAATCGCGCGGCTGCTCGCGGACGGCGCGATCGGCGAGCCGTTGCACCTCACCTTCCGGCTGCGGCCCGGCGACGGCCAGGGGCCGCGCGCCTATCTCGACCGCCAGCCCTATTTCCAGCAGATGCCGCGCTTCCTGGTGCACGAGACCGCGGTGCACCTGCTCGACGTGTTCCGCTTCCTGTGGGGAGAGCCCGAGGCGGTGTTCGCCGATCTGCGCCGGCTCAACCCGGCGATTGCCGGCGAGGACGCCGGCCTCGTCATCCTGCGCTACGGCAACGGCCGGCGCGCGCTGTTCGACGGCAACCGGCTGGTCGACCACGCCGCGGCCAATCCGCGGCTCACCATGGGCGAGATGCTGGCCGAAGGGACCGCAGGGACGATCCGGCTTGATGGCGCCGGTCGGCTATGGCAGCGCCGGCAGGGCGTCGTGGACGAATGCGAGCACGCGCATCATCTGCCGCCACAGGGCTATGGCGGCGACTGCGTGTTCGCGCTCCAACGCCATGTGGTTGCCCATCTGACGGACGCTACGGCTGTGGAAAACATCGCGCGCGAGTATCTGGCGACCCTGCGGCTGGTCGAGGCGTGCTATGCCTCCGCCGAGGAGGGACGATGGATCGCCTTGTGATCGAACCGGCCGAGCGCCTGCCTGCCGCCGAGCGCGCCTATCGCGAGCTGCGCCGGCGCATCCTCGATAACTCACTGGTCGCCGGCACCAATCTCTTGGAGGAGGAGGCCGCGCTGATGCTCGGGCTCTCGCGCACCCCTGCGCGCGAGGCCATGGTGCGCCTGGCCGAAGAAGGGCTGGTGGAGCTGCGTCCGCGCCACGGGATGCGGGTCAAGCCGATCTCGGCCGACGACATGCGCGAGATCTACGAGGTGCTCGCCGCGCTCGAGCCCAAGGCCGCCGGTCTTGCGGCGAAGCGCGGGCTGTCGGCGGAGGACCTTTCCGCCCTCGAGAACGCGGTTGCGGCAATGGATGCGGCACTGGAGCGGGGCGATCTGGTCGCCTGGGCCGAGGCCGATGAGCGCTTCCACATGGACCTTGTGCGCGCCTCGGGAAACCGCCGGCTCGCGGCCACGGTCGGCTCGTTCTGGGACCAGGCGCATCGCGTGCGCATGGCGACCCTCCGCCTGCGCCCGCTGCCAACCACCTCGAACGCTGATCACCGCGCGGTAGTCGCAGCGATCCGCGCCGGTAAAGCGAAAGAGGCAGAAGCGATCCACAGACACCACCGCGAGGGAGCAGCCGAGATGCTTGTCGGGTTACTGGAGCGACTGGGGGGTGTACGGATCTAGCGTTTCTAGCTCCGCGGGCCATCGGTGACCCGGACGCAAGCGCACCTATCCGGTTCGGCGACGCACTTGCACCGGGCGTGACTTCTGTGGAGTGTCCGCCAGAGGCGCGGTAGCTGATGTCGCCGCTGTTGAGCAATATGCCAGACGACGCGCGGTGGTGTGTGTCTCCACCTCAGCGGCTAACCTTCCTCCCCGCTTCTAGGCGTCCAGAGACGGTTGTGTCCCCGGTTCCCACTGCTCCGCCAGTCCCCTGGTATCTGACCACTCTCCCTGCTGGTGACCGGCGCCGAAAGGCGCAGGTTTCCTGAGCCTTTGCGCGCGGACCTTGATACTGCGCTGCCGGAACGACGGCCGTTTTCTGTCTCCGGAGGGCGGTTTCTCTCCAAAGCTTGGGACTTGGCCGATTTAGTCTACAAGCTTAACCTGTTGATCTAACGACGTATTGCGTTGGGGCTCCGGCATGGAAGTTTGCAATGCGATCGCTTCTGCGGTCTGGAGTTCCGCGAGAAGTACGGGCAGCGAAGCTCGCGCACGGGCGTTACAACTCCAACGAGTCGCCGCGCCAGACGTGCCCGCCATCGATTGATCCGATATCCTTGCTGCCAGCGACGACCCGTGCTTAACCGATGACGACGCTCGACGACATCAAGCCCGCCACTCGGCTCCAAGGAATAGACGCGCCCGGCGTTGCAGAGATCGTAGAGGTCTCGCACTCTGGCCCCGACGCTTCGAACTCCTTCTTCGGGCCAATTGGGGGCCCATCTCGCCATCTTCCTGGTCGACGGCGGCTTCGCGCTGGCGTCTGTCTATGTGCGTCAGTTCGTGACGCGCGAACTGGAGTTTGCCGAGACGGCCGTGGTCTTCAACCTAAAGGCGCTGGTATCCTATCGGGCGCCCCGCCGGGGCGGCGGCGTAAGGCAGGGGAGGTTCGAGATGCCGGATGCAACTACCGCGCGTCGCATCGTGCTCGACCCCGAGGTGATGCTCGGCAAGCCGATCGTGCGCGGCACACGGATCACCGTCGAACACGTGGTCGGCCTGATGGCCGAGGGCTGGACCGAGACGCAGTTGCTGGAGAACCACCCGCAGCTCACGCGTGCCGATATCCAGGCATGCCTTGCCTATGCGCGTGACCTGGTCGCCTCCGAGCGCGTCTTCCCGTCCGCTGCGTGAGCGCGCGGTTCCTGTGCGATGAAAACATCTCCGGCGCGCTGGTCCGGGCGCTGGCCGCGCGCGGTCGCGACGTCCTCTGGATCGCCGCGACCGCCCCGGGCATGAGCGATCCTGCGGTGCTGGCACTTGCGCGCGAGCAGGGGCGTGTTCTGATCACCGCTGACAAGGATTTCGGCGAGCTGGCAACGGCCAACCTTCGAGGCACCGCTGGCGGCGTGATTCTGCTGCGCGTTGCGCTGCCGCCGACCGAGGACGCTGCGGGCTCTCTTGCCGAGCTGATCACAGGCCGCGATGACTGGCCCGGCCATCTTGCAGTCGTGGAGCCCGGTCGACTGCGCATGCGACGACTGGAGCACACACGCGGATGATCCACTCGAAACGGAGCGCGTGCGAAGCGCGCCACGGCGGCTGACGACCATGCTCGATTGGGAAGAACGCCCGGTCGATCCGCTCCCTGGCACTTCCCCTGCCGTCATTCCGGACAACCGCGTTCTGTTGCGGCAGCGTGGCCACACCGAACCCACGCCGATCAGCGATCTGGTGAAGGACGCGATCTTCATCCGGGGCACGATCAGCGGGCTCGACGCCCATGGTGTCGCCTGGCTGCGGTCGCAGGTCGTCCACCCCGCACTTAAACGGTACGATCTCGTGTTCAGTCTCTACGGTCGCTGCCCAACCTGGGACGATGTCCTGCTCGACGCGCTTGACTTGCAGGACGCGAACACCGATCGGGTCGCCTTCCGCGTCCTTGGGCGTCGCATCGGCCCGGATCGTCCGGCCAACCTGCTGTGGCTCCAGGCGGAGATGAGTGAACCCGGCGTCATTGTCGTCGGAAACGTCAGCAACTTCATGGTCGGAGCGCGATGGGATCCGACCGATGCGGTCGTCGTCACCGCGATCGACGCTGCCGGTGCTGACGCACTGCGACGCTGGTTCGACTCTGTCCATGCTCACAGCAGAGCACTCACCTCGACCACCGCGCGCGCACCGCGCCTTCGGCTGCCCGAGGGCACTGCCGAGGGCGAGCGGATGTGGGGCGAGTACCTCAAGACGCTGGACGAGGCAGTGCCGATCGATGTGAACCCGGACGCGGAAATCACGGTTGATCCCGACACCGGCGAGATCAAGGACGCACCGGAACTGACGCCCACGCAGGCCAAGGCGATCGCACAGATCGATCCCGTCTTGCTTGCGGTACAGGCGGCGCTGGCGAAGGGTACGCTCGTGTCGATCGATCGGGTCGGTCGAGCCCCACCGCTCGACATGCCGGTCAGGGCGGAGATGTTCGGCGAGGCGGGAGAGCAACGTGCGGGCGCCGCACGGCGAAAGCAGTCCTTCAGCATCACCGTGTTCGACGAGAAGACCGCGAAGCTTCTTGAGAACCGACGGAACGAGATCGGCTCACGCCTTTCGGCGTTCAGCCTCATGCTGCGCGAGGGTGAGCGCTGGATGCCCGCCGGCGCCTTTGCCCTATTCGAGAAGGAGATGCGGGACGCGGAGGAGAAGGCAAAGCAGGCCTTGGCCAAGGCGACCGGCGGCATGAAGGCAGACGCCTTTGTCGACTCACAGGCGGCAAAGATCGAGGAGGACTGCCGGAAGTTGGCGCAGCAGATCGGTCCGGACCGCAGGGTCTCGCCTGCCCTGATGCAGGAGGTGCGTACCGGCCTCATCAAGCGGCTCAGCGCCAACCTTGACCGGGGCATGGCGTGCGGTATCAGCCGAACGGTCACGCAGCTCTCATCCATCGAGGATCGGCGATCACGATCCAGAAGCTGCTGAACGAGCGCGAACTGGGCACGCGGGCGCAGCGCTGGCTGGCGCTGGAACGGCAGAACGCCGAGGCGGCGATCGAGCTCAGCCCCGAGCAGGTCGCCTTCCTGGAGAAGCAGAACCCGTGCTTCCGCGAGCGCCATGTGGAGAGCGGCGCGCCCGGCGAGTTGCTGTGCGCTGATACCTTCTTCGTCGGCCACCTCAAGGGCGTGGGCAAGGTCTACCTGCACGCGGTGGTGGGGCCGTAGGCAACGCCCGAAGGGCGGTACACCTACGGCTCCTATGCCTTCGGCTTCCTGCACGTCAGCAAGCAGCCCGAGGCGGCGGTGGCGGTGCTGCACAACGATGCGCTGCCGTTCTATCGCGAGCTCGACCTGGCGGTGGGCGCGGTGCTGACCGATAACGGTCGCGAGTTCTGCGGCACCGAGACGCATCCCTACGAACTCTACCTGGCGCTGAACGAGATCGAGCACCGCAAGACGCGCGTGCGCACGCCGCAGACCAACGGCTTCGTCGAGCGCTTCAACGGCACCGTGCTGGACGAGTTCTTCCGCGTGGCGATGCGCGAGAAAGTCTACTCCTCGGTCGAGGCGCTGCAGGCCGATCTCGACGCTTGGCTCCGCCACTACAACACCGAACGGCCGCACCTCGGCTACCGAAACCAGGGACGCAGGCCAATCAAAACCATCCAACAGTTCGTCAGCCAAGAAGGTTAATACCAAGTCCTTCTGAGCGAGACTCCCAAGGGGGATTCCCCGACGCGGGCGGGATCTGATTCAAGCGGGCGAGCAA
>NZ_JBHYDW010000080.1:0-20347 GCF_051860475.1 Elioraea sp.
GTCGCGGCAGAGATCCTTCAGCCCGTGCCGGTCGGTGAAGGTGCGGGTGAGCTTGGCGGCGATCTTGGTGCACCAGCAGGGGGTGGCGTCCACGCCGAGGACGTGGCGGATCACCGCGACGTCGAAGCGGGCGAAGTGGAACAGCTTCAGCCGTGCCGGGTCCGCCAGCAGCGCCTTCAGGTTGGGGCAGTCATAGCCGCGGCCACCGAGCGCTTCGGGGATCAGCTGCACCAGATGCGCGGTGCCGTCGCCGGCGGAGAGCTGCACCAGACAGAGCCGGTCGCGGTGCGGGTTGAGCCCCATCGTCTCGGTGTCCACCGCCACCACGGGGCCGAGATCGAGGTCCTCGGGCAGGTCGTGCTGGTGCAGGTGGATGGTGGCTGCGCTCAAGAACAGCGTGTCCATGCGGGGTGCGCAGCCGAGGGAGGTGGTGCCCAGGAGAAGACTCGAACTTCCACGACCTTGCGGCCACAGGTACCTGAAACCTGCGCGTCTACCAATTCCGCCACCTGGGCTCCGGGTGCGGCGAGGCGCGGAGCATTAGCGCCGGCCACCCCGCGCGTCAACGCCGCCGCGCGCCTTGTGGCGGGCCGCGCCAGCCCCTAATGCAGAGGCGCAATCAGCTTCGCGGGAGCGGGTCATGCAGGCGGGCGGACGCAAGGTCGCGACGGTGTTCGGCGGCTCGGGGTTCATCGGCCGCTACGTGGTCAAGCGGCTGGCGGAGCGGGACTACATCGTGCGCGTGGCGGTGCGCGACCCCGAGGCGGCCCTGTTCCTGAAGCCGATGGGCGCGCCGGGCCAGATCGTGCCGATCGGCGTGTCGGTGACCGACGAGGCGGGCGTCGCCGCGGTCGTCTCCGGCGCAGAGGTCGTGATCAACCTGGTCGGTATCCTGCACGAGACGCGCAAGGCGACGTTCAAGGCGATCCAGGGCGAGGCGCCCGGGCGGATCGGCCGGGCCGCGGCTGTGGGAGGCGCGCGCGCCGTGGTGCAGCTCTCGGCGATCGGCGCCGATCCGGCGAGCCCGTCCGCCTACGCGCGCACCAAGGCCGAGGGCGAGCAGGCGGTGCGCGAGGCGTTCCCGGGCGCCACTGTGCTGCGCCCCTCGATCGTGTTCGGGCCCGAGGACGGGTTCTTCAACCGCTTCGCCGCCCTCGCCCAGTTCGTCCCTGCCCTGCCGCTCTATGGTGGGGGGGAGACGAAGTTCCAGCCGGTCTATGTCGGCGATGTCGCGGATGCGGTCATGGCCGCGCTCGACCGCGCCGACGCCGTGGGCCGCACCTACGAGCTCGGCGGGCCGCGCGTCTACAGCTTCCGCGAGCTGCTCGCCTACATCCTGAAGGTCACCGGCCGACGGCGGCTGCTGCTGCCGCTGCCCTGGTCGGTCGGGCGGATGCAGGCGCGCGTTTTCGAGCTCCTGCCCAACCCGCCGCTCACGCGCGACCAGTTGCTGCTGCTGCAGAAGGACAACGTCGTTGCCCCGGATGCACTGACCCTCGCCGATCTCGGCGTCCAGCCCAAGGCCGTGGAGGCGATCGTGCCGTCGTATCTCGCACGCTTCGGGCGGCGCGGGGCGGCCCGGACGGAAGCCGCGTGATACGTCCGCTCCGGCCTTTTTAGCTTCGCCTTCGTCGGCAAATCGGAGCAATCGGGACGCATCAGGACGAGAGTGCTGAAAATAAGATCCGATTCGGACCTTATAGTCAGATTTCGCCTCGCCAAGCCAGCCGAGCGGTCCTATAACGCTTCCTCGCCGCTCGGGCCGCGCGCCGGACCGCCCAGCGCTCATCACGGGGATTCCATGGCCGAGCGGATGCTGAAATTCGTCTCCACGCCGCAGCGCACGCCCGACAAGCGCGACGCGGCCGCCCGCCGGGGCGATTGGGACGAGATCTACCGCGAGTTCTCCGCCGAGCGCGCCGCCGAGCAGGCCGGGCGGTGCAGCCAGTGCGGCGTGCCGTTCTGCCAGGTGCATTGCCCGCTCGGCAACAACATCCCCGACTGGCTGAAGCTCACGGCCGAGGGACGGCTCGAGGAGGCCTACGAGGTCGCGGCCGCGACCAACACCTTCCCCGAGATCTGCGGCCGGATCTGCCCGCAGGACCGGCTCTGCGAGGGCAACTGCGTCATCGAGAAGGGCTTCGAGAGCGTCACCATCGGCGCGGTCGAGAAGTACATCACCGACACCGCCTGGGAGCGCGGCTGGATCACGCCGCCGAAACCTGGGCGCGAACTGCCCGAGAGCGTCGGCATCATCGGCGCTGGCCCCGCCGGCATGGCAGCCGCGGAACAGCTCCGACGCAAGGGCTACGCAGTGCACCTCTACGACCGCTACGACCGCGCCGGCGGGCTGATGATCTATGGCATTCCGAACTTCAAGCTCGAGAAGCCGGTCGTGCTGCGCCGCTGGGAGCAGTATCGCGCGGGCGGGATCGTGTTCCACCAGAACTGCGTGGTCGGCGCGGATGTCCGCCTGGATGAGCTGCGCGCGCGCCATGACGCCGTGCTGATCGCCACGGGCGTCTACAAGGCCCGCGACATCGGCGGACCCGGCGCCGGGCTCGCCGGGATCGTGCCCGCGCTCGACTACCTCACCGCCTCGAACCGCAAGGGGCTCGGCGATGACGTGGCGGCGTTCGATGACGGAAGGCTGAACGCCGCCGGCAAGCGCGTCGTGGTGATCGGCGGCGGCGACACCGCGATGGACTGCGTGCGCACCGCCGTGCGCCAGGGTGCCACCTCCGTGCAGTGCCTCTACCGGCGCGACCGGGCGAACATGCCGGGCTCGATGCGCGAGGTGAGGCACGCCGAGGAGGAGGGCGTTGAGTTCGTCTGGCTCGCCGCGCCCGAGGCCTTCCTCGGCGACCGGCACGTGACCGGCGTGCGCGCGGTGCGCATGCATCTCGGCCTGCCCGACGCCACGGGGCGCCAGCAGGTCGAGCCGATCGCCGGCTCATCGTTCACCCTCGAGGCCGATCTGGTGATCAAGGCGCTCGGCTTCGATCCCGAGGACCTGCCGGGCATGTTCGGCGCGCCCGAGCTCGCGCTGACGCGCTGGGGCACGCTGAGGATCGACCACCGCACCATGATGACCAGCCTGCCCGGCGTGTTCGCCGCCGGCGACATCGTGCGCGGGGCATCACTGGTGGTCTGGGCGATCCGCGATGGCCGCGACGCCGCCACCGAAATCCATCGTTACGTTCAGGCGAGGGCCGTGCGGCCCCTCGCCGTCGCTGCGGAGTGAGCACCATGCGTCATCGCCTCCTGATCCTGGCCCTCGCTCTTGGCCTCGCCCACCCTGCGCCGGCGCAGGTCGTCCAGCCGGGCCAGGTCGCGCCAACCGCCGAGGCCGAGGCCAAGGCGCTCGTGCTCGCCGCCGGGCTGCGCGACCAGCTGCTGAACGGCATGCCGGCCATGGCCGAGGGGCTGCGCCAGCACCTGAACCAGCAGAACCCTGGGCGCGAGGACGATGTGCGCCGCGCGGTCGAGACCGCGATCGTGCCGACGGTGACCGAGCGGCTCGACGAGCTGATCGCACTCGGCGTCCAGCCGCTGGTGCGCGGCTTCACGGCCGAGGAACTCTACATCATGCGGCGCTTCCTCGAACTCAATCTCGACCAGCGCATGGAGGGCGCGTTGCAGCTCGTCAGCTTCGAACTCGATCGTGAGAGCGGCGAGTGGCTGCGCAAGATCGCCGAACAGGCCCTGGCTGCACGCGCATCCGACCAGAGCCTGCGCGGACTGCGGTTCTGAGGGAAACGACCATGGACGGCATGATGCAGGGCGACGGCCGAACGTTCGTCCGCGACTTCCGCGCCAACGCTGCCCGACTGACCGAAGCCGGGATCGACCTCGCCGAGCACGATGCCTGTGGCGTCGGCCTGGTCGCAGCACTCGACGGCAAGCCCACGCGCGCGGTGGTGCAGGCCGGGATCGACGCGCTGAAGGCGGTCTGGCACCGCGGCGCGGTGGATGCCGACGGCAAGACCGGCGACGGCGCGGGAATCCACGTCGAGATCCCGCGCGACTTCTTCGCCGAGGCCGTGCTGCGCGGCGGCGACACGCTGAAGCCCGGGCGCATCATCGTCGGCCAGATCTTCCTGCCCAAGACCGATCTCGGCGCGCAGGAACGCTGCCGCCAGATCGTCGAGACCGAGATCCTCGCCTTCGGCTACGGCATCTATGGCTGGCGCCAGGTGCCGATCGACGTCTCCTGCATCGGCGAGAAGGCGAACGCGACGCGGCCCGAGATCGAGCAGATCATGCTGTTCGACCCCGAGCAGCGCACCCTCGCAGTCCAGGACCGCGACCTCTACGTGATCCGCCGGCGCATCGAGAAGGCTGCGATCGCCGCGCAGATCCCCGACCTCTACATCTGCTCGCTGTCAGCGCGCTCGATCATCTACAAGGGAATGTTCCTCGCCGAGCATCTGACCGAGTTCTACCCCGACCTCCTCGACGCCCGCTTCGCCTCGCGCTTCGCGATCTACCACCAGCGCTACTCGACCAACACCTTCCCGACCTGGCGGCTCGCCCAGCCGTTCCGCATGCTCGCGCACAACGGCGAGATCAACACGCTCTCGGGCAACATCAACTGGATGAAGAGCCACGAGACGCGGCTCGCGGCGCCTGAGCTCGACGCCTCCATGGACGACATCAAGCCGGTGATCCAGGCCGGCGGGTCGGACACCGCGATCCTCGACAACGTGTTCGAGGTGCTGGTGCGCGCGGGCCGCGACGCGCCGATGGCCAAGGCGCTGATGATCCCCGAGAGCATCAGCAACAACGCGACCATGCCGGAGCGCCACCGCGCACTGTTCCTCTATTGCAACGCGGTGATGGAGCCCTGGGACGGGCCGGCCGCGATCTGCGGCACCGACGGACGCTGGGTGATCGCGGGGATGGACCGCAACGGGCTCAGGCCGATGCGCTACACGATCACGCGCGACGGGCTGCTGGTGGTCGGCTCCGAGACCGGCATGGTGAAGCTGCGCGAGGATGAGATCATCGCCAAGGGCCGCGTCGGACCCGGGCAGTGCATTGCCGTCGATCTCGATGCGCCGACCTTCTACGACGACCGCGCACTCAAGGACATGCTTGCCGCGCGCGAGGATTTCGCCGCGTGGACAAAGCGCACCACGCATCTGGACGCGCTGATCAAGTCCGAGACCGCCGAGCCGGTCGAGTTCCAGGGCGAGGCACTGCGCCGGTTGCAGGTCTCGGCCGGACTCAGCCTCGAGGAGCTCGAGATGATCCTCCATCCGATGGTGGAGGAGGCGAACGAGGCCACGGGCAGCATGGGCGACGACACGCCGCTTGCGGTGCTGTCCGACCAGTACCGGCCGCTGTCGCACTACTTCAGGCAGATGTTCAGCCAGGTGACGAACCCGCCGATCGACTCCTTGCGCGAGACGCGGGTGATGACGCTGAAGACGCGTCTCGGCAATCTCGGCAATGTGCTCGACGAGGACGCGATTCAGTGCGACCTCCTTCAGCTGGAGAGCCCCGTACTCACCACCGCCGAGTTCCGCGCCATGCGCGCCTACATGGGCCGCAACGCGGTGGAGGTGGACTGCACCTTCGACCCGACCGAAGGCGCAGTGGGTCTGCGCCGCGCCATCGAGCGCGTCCGCCGCGAGGCCGAGGAGGGTGTGCGCGCCGGTGCCGCGCACATCATCCTGACCGACGAGCATGTCGGGGCCACGCGCTGCGCGATCCCGATGATCCTCGCCACGGGCGGTGTGCACACGCATCTGGTGAAGCAGTCACTGCGCACCTTCACCTCGCTGAACGTGCGCTGCGCCGAGGCGATCGACGTGCACTACGTCGCGGTGCTGATCGGCGTCGGCGCGACCACGGTGAACCCGTGGCTCGCACAGGACTGCATCGCCGACCGTCATCGCCGCGGGCTATTCGGCGAGATGCCGCTCAAGACCGCGGTCCAGCGCTACCGGAAGGCGCTGGACAAGGGCCTGCTCAAGGTCATGAGCAAGATGGGCATCGGCGTGTTGTCGTCGTATCGCGGCGGCTGCAATTTCGAGGCGATCGGCCTGTCGCGCGCGCTTGTCGCCGAGTTCTTCCCCGGCATGCAGAGCCGCATCTCGGGGATCGGTCTCAACGGCATCACCCGCAAGGTCGCTGCGCTGCACGAGAAGGCGTGGAGCACCGACGCGGTGACGCTGCCGGTGGGCGGACTCTACAAGCTCCGCCGCTCCGGCGAGGCGCATGCCTTCGCCGGCTCGCTGATCCACCTGCTCCAGCAGGCGGTCGCAACCGACAGCTACCAGACCTACAAGCGCTACGCGGATGCCGTCCGCAAGCTGCCGCCGATCGCCCTGCGCGACCTGCTCGACTTCAAGACCGAGGGCCGCAAGCCGATACCGGTCGAGGAGGTCGAGTCCGTCACCGAGATCCGCAAGCGTCTGGTTTCGCCCGGCATCTCATTCGGCGCGCTCAGCCCCGAGGCGCACGAGACGCTGTCGATCGCGATGAACCGGATCGGCGCGCGTTCGGACTCGGGCGAGGGCGGCGAGGACGCCGCGCGCGCCAAGCCGCGCCCGAACGGCGACAACGCGAACAGCGCGATCAAGCAGATCGCCTCGGGAAGGTTCGGCGTCACCGCCGAGTACCTGAACAACTGCCGCGAGATCGAGATCAAGATCGCCCAGGGTGCCAAGCCCGGCGAGGGTGGCCAGCTGCCCGGCTTCAAGGTGAGCGAGATCATCGCCAGGCTCCGGCACTCCACGCCGGGGATCGCGCTGATCAGCCCGCCGCCGCACCACGACATCTACTCGATCGAGGACCTCGCCCAGCTCATCTACGACCTGAAGCAGATCAACCCGGATGCCTCGGTCTGCGTGAAGCTGGTCGCTCGGTCGGGAATCGGCACGATCGCCACCGGCGTAGCCAAGGCGATGGCCGACGTGATCCTGATCTCGGGCCATGTCGGCGGCACCGGTGCGTCGCCGCAGACCTCGATCAAGTACGCCGGCGCGCCCTGGGAGATGGGGCTTTCCGAGACGCACCAGGTCCTGATGCTGAACAGGCTGCGCCACCGCGTCAGGCTGCGCACCGACGGCGGCATCAAGACCGGGCGCGACGTGGTGATGGCGGCGATGCTCGGCGCCGAGGAGTTCGGCATCGGTACGGCGTCGCTGGTGGCGATGGGCTGCATCATGGTGCGTCAGTGCCACTCCAATACCTGTCCGGTCGGCGTGTGCACCCAGGACGAGACGCTGCGTGCGAAGTTCGAGGGCACGCCCGAGAAGGTGATCAACCTGTTCAGCTTCGTCGCCGAGGAGGTGCGCGAGATCCTCGCCTCGCTGGGCTTCCGCAGGCTCACGGACGTGATTGGCCGCACCGACCTGCTGCACCAGGTCAGCCGCGGCGGCGCCTATCTGGACGATCTCGACCTCAACCCGATCCTGGTCCAGGCCGATGCCGGTCCGCATGCGGCGCATTGTACCCTTGAGGGTCGCAACGAGGTGCCGGAGACCCTGGACGCGCAGATGATCGCCGACGCCGCGCCGCTGTTCCGCGACGGCGAGAAGATGCAGCTCCAGTACAACATCCGCAGCACCTACCGGACGATCGGCGCGAAGCTGTCGTCGAAGATCGTGCGCCGCTTCGGCATGAAGGGCCTCGCCCCCGGCCACATCACCGTGCGGCTGCGCGGCTCGGCCGGGCAGTCGCTCGGCGCCTTCGCGGTGCGGGGGCTGAAGCTCGAAGTGTTCGGCGATGCCAATGACTACGTGGGCAAGGGCCTCTCCGGTGCCACCATCGTCGTGCGCCAGCCGCCCTCCTCGACGCTGCACTCGAACGAGAACACGATCATCGGCAACACGGTGCTGTATGGCGCGACCGCGGGCTACCTGTTCGCGGCCGGTCAGGCGGGCGAGCGCTTCGCCGTGCGCAACTCGGGTGCCACCGCGGTGGTCGAGGGCTGCGGGTCGAACGGCTGCGAGTACATGACCGGCGGCACCACGGTGATCCTCGGCTCGGTCGGGGACAACTTCGCGGCCGGCATGACCGGCGGCATGGCGTTCGTCTACGACCCCGAGGAGGTGCTCGAGGCGCGCATCAACCCCGAGCATGTGCTGTGGCAGCGCATCGCCCACCCGCATTGGGACGAGGTGGTGCGCAACCTCGTGACCGTGCACGCGGCCGAGACGAGCTCGCGCTTCGCCGCCTCGCTGCTGAACGACTGGGCGCGCGAGAGGGGCCGGTTCTGGCAGGTTGTTCCAAAGGACTACGTCAAGTACCTGACGGTGCCGATCGCGGCCGAGCCCGAGCTTGCCGCGGCGGGGGATTGACCCCGGTCCGACGATCGGCCACGGGGCGGGCGTGCTACCGTCCCGGAAGGATCGCCCGATGATCGAGATCGCCGTGCTGGACGACTACCAGCGCGTCGCGCTGTCCATGGCCGACTGGTCGCGGCTGGACGCCGAGTGCCGCGTCACGGTGTTCGGCCGCAATCTTGCGAGCGTGGGCGAGGCGGCGGAGGCACTGGCAGGGTTCGACGTGATCTGCCTCCTGCGCGAGCGCATGGCCGTGCCGGCGGAGCTGATCGCCCGCCTGCCCAAGCTGAAGCTGATCGTGGCGACGGGGGCGCACAACCGCACGCTCGACCTCGCCGCAGCCGAGGCGCGCGGCATCACCGTGACGCACACACGCGGGGGCGACTCCTACTACGGCACCACCGAGCTCGCGCTCGGGCTGATGATCGCCTGCGCGCGCCACCTCGCCTTCGAGGATCGCGGCATGCGGGCGGGGCTGTGGCAGCGTACGGTGGGGATGACGCTGCACGGCCGCACGCTCGGGCTCCTGGGGCTCGGGCGGATGGGCGGACGCATGGCGCAGCTCGGCGCCGCGCTCGGCATGCGCGTGATCGCCTGGAGCCCGAACCTCACCCCCGAGCGCGCCGCTTCCGGCGACGTCGCTTACGCCGACCACGAGACGCTGTTCCGCGAGGCGGATGTCGTCTCCGTTCACATGGTGCTCAGCGCGCGCACGCAGGGTCTGGTCGGCATGGCCGAGCTCGCGCTGATGAAGCCGTCCGCGGTCCTCGTGAACACCTCGCGCGGGCCGATCGTGGACGAGGCGGCGCTCATCGCCGCGCTCCGCGAGAGGCGCATCGCCGGCGCCGGGCTCGATGTCTACGACGTTGAGCCGCTGCCCGCCGATCACCCGCTGCGCACGCTCGACAACGTGGTGCTCGCGCCCCATCTCGGCTTCGTCACGGAGGGCACCTATCGGGTCTTCTATGAGGACATGATTGAGTGCATTGGGGCGTGGCGCGCGGGCGCGCCGGTGCGCCTCTTGCGCGCGGCGTGACGTGGCCGAGGCCGGCGAGGCGATCGCGATCGCGCCCGGCGTCGCGATCCATCGCGACGAGATCATCGAGACCTTCGTGCGTGCCGGTGGACCGGGTGGCCAGAACGTCAACAAGGTCTCCTCCGCCGTCGAGCTGCGCTTCGATCTCGCGCACAGCCCCTCGCTGCCTGAGGCGGTGAAGGCGCGCGCCGCGCGCATCGCCGGGCGGCGGCTTACCCGCGAGGGCGTGATCGTGATCGCTGCGCAGCGCTTCCGCGACCAGCCGCGCAATCGCGCCGACGCGCTGGACCGGCTCGTCGCGATCCTGCGGGAGGCGGCGGAACCGCCCGTGCCGCGCCGGCCGACGCGGCCGACGCGCGCCTCCAAGCAGCGGCGCGTCGAAGGAAAGGTGCTGCGCGGGCGCACCAAGGCGCTGCGCGCCAGGCCGACGACGGACTAGTCCGGCTCGCCTTCCCGCGGCTCGAAGCCGAGCTCGCGGAACAGCGCGCGCACCTTCGCGGCCGCCGTATCCACCGCCGCGACGTCGATCCCGCGCGCGACGATCGCCACGCCGCCGCCGGCGGAGCGATAGTACGGGTAGCTGCCGAGTGCCACGCCGAGGCTGTCGGCCTGGATTGCACCGAGCCCGGCAGCGATCTGGCCCTCCATCGCGCGCGCCGCGTGTACCGTGCGGCTGATCGTTGGCCGCCCACCCGTAAGCGTCGGCGCGATCGCCTCGAACATGGCCTGCATCACCTTCGGCACGCCGGCGAGCACGTAGACGTTCTCGACGCGGAACCCGGGCGCGACCGAGACCGCGTTGCGGATCAGCGCCGCGCCGCGCGGCATGGTCGCCATGCGCTGGCGCGCGGCGTTGAACTCCACCGGTGGCGTGCGGCTCGCGTAGTCCTTCGCCAGCAGCGCCCATGCCTCCGGGTGCGGCTCCCACGGCAGGCCGAACGCCTCGGCGACGCATTCGCTGGTGATGTCGTCATGCGTGGGTCCGATCCCGCCGGTGGTGAACACAGAGCTGCAGGCGCGCCTCAGCTCGTTCACCGCCGCGACGATCACCGCCCGGTCGTCGGGGATCACGCGCGCCTCGCGCAGCGCAATGCCGAGCTCGCCGAGCCGCGTCGCGATGTACTTCAGGTTGACGTCCTGCGTGCGCCCCGACAGCACCTCGTCGCCGATGATGATCAGCGCGGCGGTGGGGCGGTCGTCTGCGGTCATTCCGGACTCCAGGCGGGGCTAGAGGAAGTCGCGAAGCTGTGCCACCAGCGGCACGTCCGCCGGCGGCATCGGGTACTCGGCGAGCCGCATCGGCCGAACCCAGGCGAGCTCCTGACCCTCGCGCGGCGTCGGCTCGCCCTGCCAGCGCCGGCAGAGATAGAGCGGCATCAGCAGGTGGAAGGTCTCGTAGGCGTGGCTCGCGAACGCGAACGGCGCCAGGCAGGCGGCCGAAACATCGATGCCCAGCTCCTCCTTCAGTTCGCGGATCAGCGCCGCCTCCGGAGTCTCGCCCTCCGCCAGCTTGCCGCCGGGAAACTCCCAGAGCCCCGCGAGCGCCTTGCCCTCGGGACGGCGCGCGAGCAGCACGCGGCCGTCGGCGTCGATCAGCGCCACTGCCGCGACCAGCACAATCGGCCGCTTGGTGCCAGGCGTGGCCTCACCATGACCCGAGGCCCGCATGACGTCGGCGCGCGTCAGGCGGAACCAGCGCACCGGGAACGCGCCGCCGCGCGAGCGGAAATCGTGCTCGGCCTCGTGCGTGAATCGGAATCCGTGCTTGGCGAGCACCCGCGCCGAGGCATCGTTGTCGTCGGCGACATAGGCGGTGAGCGTGTCGAGCCCGAGCCGGCCGAACGCGAACTGCACCATCCGCCCGGCCGCCTCGGAGGCGACACCGTGCCCCCAGTAGCGCCGCCCGATCCAGTAGCCGAGCCGGGCGCTGCGCGCGTCCTCGCGGCTGAGCCCGACCACGCCGACCGGATGCTCCTCCTCGCGGCCGGTGATCACCAGGTGCCATGCTCGGCCGGCGGCGAGATCGGCCGCCGCGGCCGCGATCCAGGCCGCGAGTTCCTCGCGCGGATAGGGAAACGGCACGCCGCCCAGCATGCGCGCGACGTCCCAGTCGTTGATCAGCCGGTGCAGCGCCGCGGCGTCATCGACCGTGACGGCACGCAGGCGCAGCCGCTCGCTCAGCAGCGGCGCGAAGCCAGCGTCGGACTCGGCGGCGGGCATGGGCGGGGTGTAGCGGGCGGCCCCTGCATGGTCCACAGCAGCGGCGGAGGCGCCCCCGCGGTTCAATACGCCATCCAGCCGCCGTCGACCACCAGCACCTCGCCGGTGATGTAGGTCGCCTCGTCGGAGGCGAGGAACAGCGCGGCGTTGGCGACGTCCTCGCTGCGGCCCAGCCGGGGCCAGGGCGTGCGCGCGTGGCTGTAGTCGAGCCAGCGCGGCTCGACCGCGCGGCCGGTCTTGCCCGTGAGGATCTTGCCCGGCGCGACCGCGTTGCAAACGATCCCGTCCTTCGCATAGTCCACGGCGATCTGGCGCGTGATGTAGTTCGTGCCGGCCTTGGCCACACCGTAGGCGACATCCTCCGGCGCGGCGACCATGCCATGCTGGCTGCCGATATTGACGATGCGCCCGCGCACCCCTTCCTCGCCCGCGGCCTGCGTCAGCATCTGGCGCACCGCCGCGCGACTCATGAGGAACACGCCGGTGATGCCGACCGCCAGGGTGGCGTTCCACTCGTCGAGCGTCGTCTCGGTGAGCCGGCCGCCGCGCGAGCCGATCGCGTTGTTGACCAGGATGTCCAGGCGCCCGAACCGCTGCACCGCCGCGCCGACCGCCGCGCCGGCCTCCGCCTCGTCCGAGACGTCGGTCTTGCGGTACAGCACGGGTCGGCCCTCGCGCTCGATGATCGAGCGTGTCGCCTCACCGCCTTCGCGTACCGTCTCGGTGATGTCGGCGATCACCACGATCGCGCCCTCGCGGGCGAAGCGCAGCGCGATGGCCCGGCCGATGCCCGATGCCGCGCCCGTGACCAGCGCCACCTTGCCGAGCAGCCGATCTGCCATGGCGTTTCCCCCAAACCTTGCAGCGGACTGGCGAGAGTCGCATCTTCGGATCATGGAGACCACCGCGGATGTCCCGCTGATCGTCCCCGACCCGTCGGACCCACGCCTGACGCAGCGCGTGCGCGGGATAGACCACACCGGTTCGGCCGTCGAGACCAGCGTGACGGTCGAGCGGCCGCTGACGCTGTACCTGAACGGCCAGGAGATCGTCACGATGATGACGATCGGCGACTACCCCGAGTACCTCGCGCTCGGCTACCTGATCAACCAGAACATGCTGCGTCCGGACGACGAGGTCACGGGCGTCCAGTACGACGAGGACGTCGAGGTCGTCGTCGTGCGCACGGCGCGCACGACCGACTATCAGGAGAAGCTGAGGAAGAAGACGCTCACCTCGGGCTGCGCGCAGGGCACCGCGTTCGGCGACCTGGTGGAACGGTTCGAGCGCCTCCGCCTGCCTGCAGCGGAACTCCGCACGTCCTGGCTCTACAGGCTGACAAACGCGATCAACACCATGCCGAGCCTCTATCTCGAGGCCGGCGCGATCCACGGCTGCGTGCTCTGCCGGCAGGACACGCCGCTCGTCTACATGGAGGATGTCGGCCGGCACAATGCGGTGGACAAGATCGCCGGCTACATGTTCCGTCACCATGTCGATCCGGCGGACAAGATCTTCTACACGACTGGGCGGCTCACCTCCGAGATGGTGATCAAGACCGTGCAGATGGGCATCCCGATCCTGGTCAGCCGCTCGGGCTTCACGGCCTGGGGGGTGGAGCTCGCACGCCAGGCGGGGCTGACCCTGATCGGGCGCGCGCGCGGCAAGCGCTTCCTTGCCCTGGCCGGCGAGCACCGGATCTTGTTCGACCTCGATCCTGGCTTCGTCGAGGAGGAGAGCGCGAAGCACCGCCGCAAGGGCGCGCGTGACGACGCGTGAGCAGCCGCCCGTCCCTCATCCGCCCACCCTGGGCGTCCTGCTCGCGGGCGGCCTCGCGCGGCGGATGGGCGGCGGCGACAAGGGGCTCAAGCGCGTCGGCGGCGAGACGATCCTCGCCCGGGCGGTGGAGCGGCTCGGCCCGCAATGCGCGGGGCTGATCGTCAACGCGAACGGCGATCCGGCGCGGCTCGCCTTCCTTGACCTGCCGATCGTTCCGGACGATGTGCCGGGCTTCGCCGGGCCGCTCGCCGGCATCCTCGCCGCGCTCGACTGGGCCGCGCGCGAGGTGCCGGACATCGCCTGGTTGGCGAGCGCACCGACCGACTGCCCGTTCCTGCCGCAGGATCTCGTGCCACGACTTCACGCGGCGCGCGCAGCCGCCCAGCTGCCGCTCGCCTGCGCACGCTCCGACGGTCAGACCCACCCGCCGATCGGGCTCTGGCCCGTCGCGCTGCGCGCCGATCTGCGCCATGCGCTCGTGGTCGAGAACGAGCGCAAGATCGACCGCTGGACCGCACGGCACGGCATCGCCTGTGCGGACTGGGAGACCGCGCCGGTCGATCCGTTCTTCAACGCCAACACGCCCGAGGACCTCGCGGAGGCGGCGGCGCTGCTCGCCGCCCATCCGGCGCTGTAGCCGTCAGTTTACCTTCGCGCCGGAGATTTCGACCAGGCGGTGCCACTTCGGCGTCTCGTCGGCGATCATCTGCGCCGCCGCCTCGGGGCTGGCGCTCAGCGCGACGTCGTAGCCGAACGGCCGGAGCGCGGGGGCGAACTCGGGATGCGTCGCCACGCGACGGATCGCGGTGTAGAGACGATGGACCTCGGCATCCGGCGTCGCCGCCGGCACCATGATCGCGTTCCAGCTTCGGATGTCGATCTCGCCGAGGCCGAGCTGCGGGTACTCCGCAAACGCCGGAACGCGCGGCAGCAGCGAGAGGCGCCGCCGGCTGCTCACGCCCAGCGGATGGACGCGCCCCGCCTCGATGTGAGGAACAAGCGCGGCCGGCAGGTCGGCCGAGCCGTCCACCTCGCCGGCGACGAGATCTGTGGTTGCCTGGGCGCCGCCGCGATACGGAACCTGCGTGATCTCCGCCTGCGCGGCGGTCGCGAGCGCGGACAGCGCAAGGTGGCTCACCGTCGCCACGCCGGCATGGGCGATACGCAGTGCACCAGGATTCGCCTTGGCCCAGGCGATCGTCGCCGGCAGGTCGGTCCAGCCGCGCTCGCGCGCCCGCTCGCCGTGTACGACCAGCAGGACCGCGGCGTCCGTGATCTGGGTGATCGGCCGCATGTCGCGCACCGGATCGAAGGTCATGGTCGCCTGCAGGACGGGCGCGGCGCAGATCGTCGCGGCGCCGATGATGCCGATCAGCGTACCGTCGGGCGGCCCTTTCGCCACCGCCTCGGCGCCGATCAGCCCACCCGCGCCGCTGCGGTTCTCGACCACCACGTTCTGGCCGAGCACGCTGATCAGGCGATCGGCAAGCAGCCGCGCGAGCGAATCGACCGCTCCGCCGGGAGGGAACGGCGCGATGATGCGGAGTGGTCGCCGTGCCGTCTGCGCGCGGAGAAGCCCGGGAACGGCGAGCCCGGCAGCCATGCCGGCGACCAATCCGCGTCGTGCGATGCGGGCCATCCATCTCTCCCTCTTCGGTGTGCAAACCATGCGCGGCGCCTGACGGTCGCGTCAATGCGCCGCGCGGCCCGCGCGCGCGAGGATCGGAGCGGGGACGGCGCCGCGGGCGATCGCCGCCTCCCAGACACGCTCGATCGCCGCGCGGCCGCGCCGAACGACCGAGGCCTCGTCGGCCACCACGACGCGACGATCGCGGATCAGCACGCGCCCGTCGACCATCAGCAGTGCCAGATCGGCCGAGCTGCCGTTGGTGATCAGCGCCTTCAGCGGATCCCAGACCGGCTGGTAGCGTGCGCCGCCGAGATCGAACAGCGCCAGATCGGCCTTGGCGCCGGGCAGGATCGCGCCGAGATCGTCGCGGCCGAGCGCGAGTGCGGCGCCGCGCGTCGCCGCCGTGAGCACGGACCTCGCCGAGCCGGCATGCGGCAGGCCGGACTGCGTCTTGGCGAACGCCGCCGCCGCGCGGAGCTCGTCCACCATGTCGAGGGTCACGCCGTCTGTGCCGATGCCGAACCGCACGCCGCTCGATTCGAAGCGCGCCAGCGGCACGAACCGGCCCGAGCGCGCGAAGGCGAGCGGGCAGCTCGCGATCGCTGCCGCCTCGGCGCGCGTGATCTCGAGCTCGGCATCGGTCGCGTACATGCAGTGCGCCAGCACCACGCCGGGACGGATCAGCCCGAGGTCGCGCAGATGCTCGACCGGCGCGCAGCCGTGCCGCTCGCGCACGAGCTCGACCTCGTGCAGGTTCTGCGCGCAGTGGATCGAGACGATGGTGTCGAGCTCGCGCGCCTTGGCGTCGATCGCGCGCAGCAGCGCCGGCGTGCAGCTGTCCGCCCCGTGCGGCCCGAAGCCCACGCGCGTGCGCCCGTGCCGGCCTTCGTCGTGCGCGGCGAACAGCGCCAGGATCTCCTCGAAGCCGGTATCGGCGGACTCGTTCGTGCCGTAGAGCGGTCGGCCGTCCGAGGTCATTGCGAGCCCGGGTGTCGAGAACAGGTAGGGGCACGAGTAGCTGCGCAGGCCGAGCCGATGCGCCCGCGCGATGAACGGCGCCTGGGTGAGCCGGAACACGTCGAGCAGCGTCGTCATGCCGCCGCGCAGCCCCGCGAGCAGCGCCATCTCCGCGGCATCGCCGATCTCCTCCTCGGTCATCAGCGAGGCGGCTAGGTCGCCGAGCGGCATCAGCAGGCTGAACACGATGTGCCCGGGCAGGTCGCCGGGTGCGATGTCATCGGCGAGGCCACGGAACAGCGGCGCGCTCAGCGCGTGGTTGTGCAGGTTGATCAGCCCTGGGATCAGCAGTCCGTCGGGCGCGTCGATCCGCTCGGCATCAAGGCTCGGCACGCCGGGGACGATGTCGGCGATCCGGTCATCCGCGACCACCACGGCGTGGCCGGAACGCAGGCCGTGCTCGGCGCTCCAGATCCAGCGCGGGGTGATGACGGTGGGCTCCATGGCGGCTTCCTTCGCTGCAGCGGCGCAGCACACCAGGGAGGCGGCGCGCTGTCCATGCGAGGCGGTCGGCAGGGCGGCGCCGATGCTTGAAAACCGCCGGGAAACGGCGCATGACATCGCGAAGGCAAGGGAGTGGACGGCCAGCCATGAAGGCATTCATCGTCGCCGTGATCGTCGCCGCCGGGCTTGCGGTGGGCGCCTGGTATCTGCTGGACCAGACCTTCCAGCAGAGCGCCGAGGCGGCGTTCACGACCAGCGGCGTCCGGCTCTGAGCCGGGCGCGGCTTCGGCGCCGCACGACATTCGGCTGAGGGCCGCGGCATCGCCGCGGCCCGGACGTGTGTCAGTGCCCCTGGTGCGCCTTAGCGAAGGCGGCCTTCTGCTCGGCGCTCGCCTCCCTCTGGTGCTTCGCCTGCCACTCCTTGTACGGCATGCCGTAGACGATCTCGCGCGCATCCGGGTCGGCGAGCGCGATCCCCTTGGCCTCGGCCGCTTCGCGATACCAGCGCGACAGGCAGTTCCGGCAGAATCCCGCCAAGTTCATCATGTCGATGTTCTGCACATCGGCGCGCGCGCGCAGATGCTCCACCAGGCGGCGGAATGCCGCAGCCTCCAGTTCGGTGCAGGTGGCGGGATCGATCTCGGGTGCGGCCATGCGGCTTCTCCTTCGGCTCCGTGTCGGGGCATAGATGGCGTGCCCCGCCCGTGTTCGCCATACTCGGCACGACGTGGTGGAGGGAGGGCTGAGCAGCGTGGGGTCCTGGACTGACGCCGAGGCGCGCATGGCGCTGCGCGCGGTGTTCGACGCGGCCGTGGCCGCCGCAGACCCCAGGCAGGTGCTGCCGGCGCATCTGCCGGAGCGTCCCCGCGGCCGCACTGTCGTGGTCGGCGCCGGCAAGTCGGCGGCCGTGATGGCGGAAGCCGTCGAGGCGGCGTGGGACGGCCCGGTCGAAGGGGTGGTGGTGACGCGCGACGGCCACGCGGTCCCCACACGCTCGATCGCGGTGCTGAGCGCCTCACACCCCGTGCCGGATCCGCGCAGCGAGGCGGCGGCACGGCGCATCCTCGCCGCGGTGCAGGGGCTCGGGCCCGACGACCTCGTGCTGGCGCTGATCTCGGGCGGCGGCTCGGCGCTGATGGCGCTGCCGGCGCCGGGGCTGACGCTGGCGCACAAGCAGGCGGTGAACCGCGCACTCCTGCACTCCGGCGCCACGATTCATGAGATGAACTGCGTGCGGAAGCATCTCTCGGCGATCAAGGGCGGACGCCTCGCCGCCGCCGCGCACCCCGCGCGCGTGGTGACGCTCGCGATCAGCGACGTGCCGGGCGACGACCCGGCGGTGATCGCCTCGGGCCCGACCGTGCCCGACCCGACCGGCTTCGCCGATGCGCGCGCGCTGATCGACCGCTACGGCATCGAGGTGCCGGCCGAGATCGCCGCGCATCTCGACCGCGCCGAGGAGGAGACGCCCAAACCGGGTGATGCGCGCCTCGCCGGCGCGGAATACCGCATGATCGCGACGCCGCAGATGGCGCTCGCGGCGGCCGCGGCCAAGGCGCGCGCGCTCGGCCTCGCGCCGCTGATCCTGGGTGACGCGATCGAGGGCGAGAGCGCGGTGCTCGGCACGGTCATGGCCGGGATCGCGCGCGGCTGCCGCGCCCATGGCACGCCGGCGCGACCGCCCTGCCTGCTGCTCTCGGGGGGCGAGACGACCGTGACGATCAAGGGGGCGGCCGGGCGTGGCGGGCGCAACACGACGTTCCTGCTGGCACTTGCGCTCGCGCTGAAGGGCGAGCCGCGCGTCTGGGCGATCGCGGGCGACACGGACGGGATCGACGGCACCGAGGACGCGGCCGGCGCGATCATCACGCCGGATACGCTCGCGCGCGCCCGCTCGGCAGGGCTGGACCCGGCGACGGTGCTCGCGTGCCACGACAGCTACGGCCTGTTCGCCGCCCTCGGCGACCTGGTCGTCACCGGGCCGACGCTGACCAACGTGAACGACATCCGCGCCGTTCTGGTTGCGTGACGGAGGCACCGATGCGACAGAAGCCCGCGCTGCGCCGCCATCGCCGCACCAAGATCATCGCGACCCTCGGCCCCGCCTCGTCCACGCCCGAGATGATCGGCCAGCTCTTCCACGCCGGGGCGGACGTGTTCCGGCTGAACTTCAGCCACGGCTCGCACGAGGATCACGCCGCACGCATCGAGGCGATCCGCACGCTCGAGAAGCGGAGCGGCCGGCAGATCGCGATCCTCGCCGACGTGCAGGGCCCGAAGCTGCGTGTCGGCACCTTCCGCGGCGGACTCGTCCAGCTCCCGGCGGGGGCGCGCTTCCGGCTCGACCTCTCGCCGGTGCCGGGCGATGCGGGGCGCGTGCAGCTGCCGTACCCGGAGATCATCAAGGCCGCGGGCATCGGCTCGACCCTGCTGATCGACGACGGCAAGGTGAAGCTGCGTGTCGACAAGAAGCGCGCCGATCACCTGGAATGCGAGGTGGTGGTCGGCGGCGCGGTGAGCGACCGCAAGGGCGTGAACGTGCCGGACGTGACGCTGCCGATCCCGGCGCTGACCGAGAAGGACCGCCGCGATCTCGCCTTCGCGCTCCAGCACGGCATCGAGTACGTCGGCCTGTCCTTCGTGCAGCGCCCGGAGGACGTCGCCGAGGCGCGGCAGATCATTGATGGCCGCGCCTGGATCATGACCAAGCTCGAGAAGCCCTCCGCGCTCGAGGCGCTCGACCAGATCGTCGCGCTGTCGGACTGTGTGATGGTGGCGCGCGGCGATCTCGGCGTCGAGCTGCCGCCCGAGAACGTGCCGCTGGCGCAGAAGAAGATCGTCAAGGCGTGCCGCGCGGCGGGCAAGCCGGTGGTGGTGGCGACCCAGATGCTGGAGAGCATGATCTCGACGCCGACACCGACGCGCGCCGAGGCGTCCGACGTCGCGACCGCGGTGTTCGACGGCGCCGATGCGGTCATGCTCTCGGCCGAGAGCGCGGCCGGTAGCTTCCCGCGCGAGGCGGTGGCGATGATGGACCGGATCGTCTCGCGCGTCGAAGCCGATCCCACCTATCGCGAGATCGTCGAGGCCACGCGCCAGCTTCCCGAGCGCAGCTCGGCGGACGCGATCGTCGCCGCGGCGCGCCAGGTTGCCTTCACGATCGGCGCGGAGGCGATCGCGACCTTCACCATGTCGGGCTCGACCGCGCTCAGGATCAGCCGTGAGCGCCCAGCCGCGCCGATCCTCGGCCTCACCCCGCGCGAGGAGACGGCGCGGCGGCTCTGCGTCGTATGGGGCGTCTATCCGATCGTGACAGCGGACGCGCACAGCATGAGCGAGGCGGTGGCGAAGTCGCTCCGCATCGCCGCGCAGGAGAGCTTCGCTTCAGCCGGCGAGGAGATCGTCGTGGTCGCCGGGATGCCGTTCGGCACGTCGGGGACCACGAACGCGCTCCGGATCGCCACGATGCCCTGAGCACTTGGATGCGCTAGACTTCCGCAAGGGCCGGCGGCAGCCGGCCCGCACGGTCCGGGAGAACATCTGTGTCTCGATCCAGTCTTGCTGCCGCGCTGATTGCGGTCGCGGTCGCGCTGCCCGCAGCGGCAGAGTCGCCGTCCGACCTCCGCGGGATTTTCTCGCCCGATCTCTCCTGCGCCGCGACCAGCCTGCGTCATGTCGTCGGCGCGGATACGCTGGAGTGGCGCGAGGGGGGCCGCCGGCTGCTGATGGCCGAGGTCGACTTCGTCATCCAGGCCGACCGCATCGGCATGGTCGTGCGGAAGGTGGAGAACGGCGACGCACCGCTGCGTCCGGGCGATGTGGTGCAGTATCGGCGGGTCCCGGGCGGGATCCGGCCGCTGGTGATCGAGCGCCATGGGACGAGCATGGAGATCGCCCAGGCGCGCGTGTTCTATCGCTGCCAGC
>NZ_JBHYDW010000081.1:0-20295 GCF_051860475.1 Elioraea sp.
AGACCTGGCCGCTGCAGCTTGCGCTCGAGGGGCCGAGGGGGCGGATCGATGTCGCCCTCTCGGCTGAAACCGCGGTCAGCGCAGGCGGGCGCGCGGCCGCGCCCTCCGACCTTCACGACGGTGCGCGGGTGGCGATCGAGGGCGAGACCACCGCCCCCGGCGCGATGATCGCGGCGCGGATCAGCATCCTCGCCCGCTGAGCCGGGCCCCATGCACGAGAAAGGCCGCGCCGGTTGCCCGGCGCGGCCCCTCGCTCATCCGCCCGGACCGATCAGCGGATCGGCGGCGAATACATCAGCCCGCCCTTGGTCCAGAGCGCGTTGACGCCGCGCTGGATGCCGAGCGGGGCGACGTTGCGCTCGAAGCTCTCGCCGTAGTTCCCGACCTGCTTGACGATGGTGTAGGCCCACTTGTTGTCGATCCCGAGCATCTCGCCCATCCCGCCGGTGGCGCCGACGAAGCGTTGGATCGCGGGATTGGTGCTGTTCAGGTGCTGGTCGATATTGGCGCTGGTCAGGCCGAGCTCCTCGGCTTCGATCATCGCGAAATGCGCCCAGCGCACCACGTCGGCCCAGCGATTGTCGCCGTGCCGCACGGCCGGGCCGAGCGGCTCCTTCGAGATCACCTCGGGCAGGATCACGTACTCCTCCGCGCGCGGCCCCTGGCTCGCGCGCACGCTTGCCAGCCCCGAGACGTCAGTCGTGAGCGAATCACAACGGCCCGCGAAGAACGCTGCGTTCACCTCCTCGAGCCGTTCGATCACCACTGGCGTGAAGCGCATGTTGTTGGCGCGGAACCAGTCGGTCAGGTTCAGCTCGGTCGTGGTGCCGGGCTGCACGCAGACCGTCGCGCCGTCGAGTTCCTTCGCGCTCGACACGCCGAGCGACTTCTTCACCATGAAGCCCTGGCCGTCGTAGAAGTTGACACCCAGGAAATCGAGGCCGAGCGAGGTGTCGCGGCCGAGCGTCCAGGTGGTGTTGCGGCTGAGCAGGTCGACCTCGCCCGACTGCAACGCCGTGAACCGCTGTTGCGCGGTGGTCGGCACGAAGCGGACCTTGCTCGCGTCGCCGAACATCGCCGCGGCGACCGCGCGGCAGAGATCGGCGTCCAGGCCACGCCACACGCCCTGGCTGTCGGGCGCGGCGAAGCCGGCGAGGCCGGTGTTCACGCCGCAATTGATCACACCACGCGCCTTCACGGCGTCGAAGGTGGCGGCGGATTGTGCCCGCGCGATGTCCGCCGAGGCCGCAAGTGAAAGGGCGGCGGCCGCTGCCGTCGCCATGAGTCCGTGGGTGCGCATGCTGCGCTCCTCCTCCCTGTCGTGGGGTCGATCGGGTGCAGACCTCCGCACCCTTGGGCCGCTACCTAGGCCGGCGGGACCAAACGATCAACGGGGCCACCCCACATCCGCCGGGCCGGCGCTACCGTGGCGCGAGCGCGGCCTGCACCAGGCGACGCGAGACGGCGCGCGCGCAGGTCTCGAACACGCCGAGGTCGCGCCACGGATCCTCGGCCTCCGCAGAGGCGCGCACGAACACCCCGCCGGCGGCAGCGATCCCGCCCTCCAGCATCAGGTTGTCGGAGAGCCCGAAATCCTCGATGTCGAGCCCGTCCGGCCGGTCGAGCACGCGGGCGGCGTAGTCGCGCGGGTCGTTGGTGTAAGCGTAGAGCCCGAGGCCGAGCCCACGGGCGAAGCCGAGCTCGTAGACCGTGCCGGCATCGGCCGAGGCGCCACGGAACGGCGTCAGGTTGGCGATCACCGCGATGCAGGACCGGATCAGCGCCTCATTGCCGGCGGAGATCGCGAAGGCGCGCTTCATCGGATCGTCGGCCGCGGGGGCGGGCGCATCGATCAGAGGGGCGACCGCGACCAGACCGAACCGCGCGCAGGTGGCCTTCTTGCGCGCCAGCACCGTCTCGGCGTCGGGCAGGAACACCTCGGGTCCGGCGAGGTAGACGCGCGGTGCATCGGCCGCGACGGCGGGGAGGTTCATGGAACGCGTCAATGCAGCCGGGAGGGACGGCCGAGCTCGCGCTGGACGATCACGAGCGTCACGCCGTCATCGGCCGGTTCGATCGCCTTCTCCCCGGCCTTGGGCAGCGGTACGCCGGCGAGCCGGCACCAGCCGACCAGCACCGCGGTGAGTTCCTCGGCGTCCAGGGTGCAGTCCCGGAAGCTGCCCCCGGCACGCCGCCAGCGGGCCACGACCACGGCCTCGTCGGGGACGTCATCAGGGCCGGCCATGCGCACGCTGTCGAGTTCCGCATCCGGCATCTCAGCGCGGATAAGGCTGGCGATGGTCGCACGGACGGCTTCGGCGATCATGTCCGTGCCGAAGTCGATCCGGCGGTATTCTCGTACCCGGAGCATCGCGCAACCCTCCGTTGTTGCGTCAACGATGCGTCAAGACATCGTTAGCAATCAACCTACCTATAGTTGTGGAGTCAACCAGTTTCTGCACGCCAACGCTTGCGGAGCCGGGCGCTCGCCCCCTGGCGCAGGCTGCGCTCGATATATCCGTTCAGGGTCTCCTGCACCGCCCGCGCGGCATCTGCTTCACAATATGTTGCCGGCCATTTCTGCGCCAGCCAAAGATAGGCCGTGCACAGCTTCGCGGCGCGCTCGGCCTCGGCGAGGTCGGCAGGATCGCCTGCGACCTTGCGCGCGAGCAGCCGACGCGGCAGCGGCGGGGCGGCGACCGGGGCGGCATGGGCGTGGCGGCGGGCCCAGGCCAGCAGGGCTTGGCTGGCGGCGCGGTCGCGCAGGTCCACCGGGCAGCCGAGATAGCCGAGACTGTCCTTCAGACTGAGACGTGCGGCGGCAGCGGTCTCGGCGATCGAGAATGCGTCCTCCAGGCGCGAGAGGGCAAATCCGGCGCCGGGCCAGCGGAACCGCTCGGCCACCGCCGTCAGGACCCGCAGCAGGGAGGGCGCGCCGAGCCGCCGGCCGATCTCGAGCAGCTGGCTCTCGCGCGGCAGCACGCGCATCGGGCCCTCGAACGGCGGCGGGGGATGCTCGATCGCACTCGCGATCGGTTCCGGATCCTCGCCCTCGAGCACGCCGACGAACCCCTCGGCGTAGTGACCGAAGCGCCCGGCGCGGCCGGCGATCTGGCGGATCAGGTGCGGGCCGAGCCCGCCATACTTGGTTGTCGCGGCGAACAGGATGCGCCGGATCGGCAGATTGAGCCCCATGCCGATCGCGTCCGTCGCCACCAGCACCGGGGCGGAGCCGTCGCGGAACCGCTGCGCCTCGGCGCGCCGCACATCGGGACCGAGCGCGCCATAGACCATGGCCGGCGCCCGGCCGCGCGCGATCAGCCCCTCGCGGAGCGCGAACGCGTCGCGCCGCGAGAAGCAGACGAGCGCATCGCCCGGCTCGGCACGCGCGAGCGGCACCGGGCGGCGCAGCACGGTCAGCGGGACCATGCGCTCGAACCGGCGGATCTCGACCGCCTCGCCGGTGAGGGCGGCGAGGCGGCGGAGGAGCGGCTCCGCCTCCGGCGCGCCGGCCAGCACCAGCGTTTCCGCCGGGAACCCCACGACCGCCTGGGTCCAGGCCCAGCCGCGGTCCTCGTCGGCCAGCATCTGCACCTCGTCCACCACCGCGAGCGGCACGGGCGTGGCGAGGTCGGCCATCTCGACCGTCGCGGAGAGGTGGGTGTCACCGGGGCGCGCCCGGCGCTCCTCGCCGGTGAGCAGGCTCGCGGCGACGCCGCGCTCGGCCAGCCGCTCCTGACCCTCCCAGGCGAGCAGGCGCAAGGGGGCGAGATACGCTCCCTGCGGCGCGGCGGCGAGCAGGTCGAAGGCGGCGTGGCTCTTGCCCGAGTTGGTCGGGCCGAGGAAGGCGAGGAGCCGTCGCCGCATCGCCCGCGCCGCCGTGAAGGATGCGACCCAGCGCGGCAGCGTGAGCGCGGCCACCACCTCGCCCTCGTGGCGGTGGCGCGCGCGGGCATGCAGCTCGCCGAGGCGCTGGCGGCGCCACTCCTCGAGCCGCGCCTCGGCGCGCGCCCGTTCGGGGTGGGTGATCGCGCCCTCGTCCTCGCTGCGCTTCAGCCGGCCGCGGATCGCCTCGGCGAGGATCGAGACGATGCCGAGGTCGTCGAGTTCCGGATCGGCCGCCAGCGCCGCCAGCCCGCTGGCGATGTCCTCGCGCCGCACCGGAACGCGCAGGCCCGCGAGCAGCGAGTCGAGTCGGTGGCGGGCGGGCGGAGGAAGCACGGTCACGTGAGCGGCGTGCCGGATCGCGGGGTTTGCTGTCAACGTCGATCGCTCCGGTTGACGCTGCTCGTTGCAGAGGCGTAGCGTCAGCCGTCCGAGAGAGGGGTACGTTGTCATGCCGGATGGATCACGACTCGCGCGCTGGCTTTCCAGCTATCCGATGTGCATCCCCCTGCCTCCGGCCGGAACCTTCGAGCTCGGGCTCTGCATGGCCGGTGCCGTGTCGGCCGGAGCCTACACCGCCGGCGTGCTCGACCTGCTGGTCGAGGCGCTCGATGCGTTCGAGGCCGAGAAGGCGAGGCGGCGCGCGTCCGGCGAGGCGCCGCTGCACGACGTGCAGGTCGCGGTGCTGGGCGGCGCCTCGGCGGGCGGGATGTGCGCCGCGCTTGGGGCGGTGTTCCTCGACGCCGACTTCCCCCATGTCACGCCTGGCGCCGGCGACGCGGCGAAGGCCGACAACCCGCTCTACGACGCCTGGGTGCGGCGCATCGACATGCGCCACCTGCTCGGCGTGGACGATCTTGCCGGCGGCGAGATCCGCTCCGCACTCGACTGCACCGTACTCGACGAGATTGTCGAGTCGCTGGTCGACAAGCGCCAGGACATGCAGGACCGCGCGCGGCCGTGGCTCGCCGATCCGCTGCGGGTGATGCTGACGCTCGCGAACCTCAAGGGCGTGCCTTACGCGCTGCGCTTCGGCGGCGCGGGCGACGCGCACTTCATGTGGCGTCACGCCGACTACATGCGCTTCGCGGTGCCGACCGGGCTGGGCGCCGGGGCCGGTGCAGCGGGCGCGCCGGACGAGACCGTGCTCGACCGCGCGCTGCCGCGCGGGAGCCCGCTGCGCGAGCTGTTCAAGGCGGTCACGCTCGGCACCGGCGCCTTCCCGGTGGCGCTGCGTCCGCGCGTGATCCGCCGCCCGCGCGCGGACTACGAGTTCCGCGGCCTCCTGCATCCGCGCTCGCGGCTCGCCGAGGCGCTGGCGGAAGACCCGAATGAAGGGTTCGATCCGCTGCCGTACTGGGCGGAGGAGTGCCGGCCGGACTGGGACGATCCCTCGCCCGAGCATGCCATGCTCTGCGTGGACGGCGGCGCGATGGACAACGAGCCGCTCGATCTCGTCCGCCGCGGCCTCGCCGGGTGGAACGGCCACAACGAGCGCGACGGACATCGCGCACGCCGCGCGGTGCTGCTGGTCGATCCCTTCGCCAACAAGGAACAGCCCGGCCCCGCCGACGACGTGGGGCTGCTCGGCGCGATCATGCCGCTGTTCAACGCGCTGGTGCGCAACAGCCGCTTCAAGGCCGAGGACCTCGCGCTTGCCGCCGCCCCCGACACCTACAGCCGGTTCCTGATCGCTCCCTCGCGCGGTACGACCTGGAAGGCCAAGGGCGCGATCGCCTCCGGCTATCTCAACGGCTTCATGGGCTTCTTCAGCGAAGCCTACCGGCATCACGACTACATGCTCGGCCGGCGCAACGCGCGCTCGTTCCTGCGCCGTCATCTCGTGCTGCCGATGGGCAACGCGCTGTTCCAGGACGGGCGCTGGAGCGACGCCGACCGGAGCCGCCATCTCGTCCGCCGCGCCCCGGACGGGCCCGAGGATCATCTGCCGATCATTCCGCTGTTCGGCCGGCTCGCGCCGCAGGCCGACCCGGCGGCGGACGACGCGGTCGAGCCGATGCCGAAATGGCCCGCCGGCGCCTTCAACGCCAAGACCGTCGAGGAGCCGATCCGCCAGCGCGCGCATCGGGTGACCGAACTCGTTTACGAGCAGTTCGTGGTCGGCAAGCTCGACCGCATCGCGCGTGAGAACACCGACAAGATCATCGCGAGTCAGTCGTGGTTGCTGCGCGGCCCGCTCCGGTTCGGCCGGCGCATCCTCGAGCCGCGCCTGCTGCCGCGGATCGAGGAGGTGCTGCGGACCGCGCCGGCGCAGTACGTGACGCGCGCGGCCGTCGACCAGATCGCCACGGCGGTGATCGAGCTCGACAAGGCCGAGCTCGCGTGAGGGCGGCCGCGGCCGCGCTGGTCCTCTGCCTCGCCGGCCCGGCCGTTGCGGCGCCGCCGGTGCCGCCTGCCGAGTGCCCGTCCGGCATGCGCCGGTCCTGGACCACGCTCTGCGACGCGGCCAACCGGGGCGAGCCGGCCGCGCTGGTGACGCTCGGCGCCTGGCGCGTGCTCGGCATCAACGGCCCGCGCGACCCGGCCGAGGGCGAGCGGCTGATCGCGCTTGCCGCCGCCGAGGGCCATGTCCGGGCGCGCTACGCGCTCGGCGTGCTGCTGGCACGGCGCGATCCCGAGGCCGCGCGCCGGCACTGGCGCGCTGCTGGCGCACAGGGCTGCCTCGGCGCCGCCATCATGCTCCTGCGCGAGGAGGCCGCCGACGGGGTGGTGGCGGAGGAGGCGCTGCATGCTCGCGTCGCCGCACTCGCGACCGAGCCCGCCGCGCGGCGCGACGACTGGGTGGCACTTGCGCGCCTGCTCGACCAGGCGGGTATGACAGAGCAGGGTGCGGCGCTGCGGCGCGATGGCGCGGCGCGGCAGGACGCGCTGATGGACCATGTGTTCCGTGCACGGAACGTTGCCACGTCGGGCCAGATCCCGCAGGCCATCGCGGTTCTGGAGCAGGCGCGGGCGGCGCGGCTGGATGCGCGGACCCGCTTCGAGCTCGACCGCGACCTCGCCGAGCTGCATCGCCGGCTGGGCGACCGCGAGCGTGCCGCCGCCGCCGCCATCGCCGCGCTCGAGGCGCTGCGCGCGGCCCCATGCGTCGTGCCGTTCGACGGCACGCAGGAATTCGAGCTGCTCGAACTGCTTGCCGGGCGGCGGTAGCTCAGCCTTCGAGCTCGCTGTCCCAGTAGAGGAAGTCGCGCCAGGACTCGTGCAGGTAGTTGGGCGGGAAGGCGCGGCCGTTGTCTTGCAGCTCCCAGCTGGTGGGCTGGCGCGGTGGGTTGCGCGGCCACATCCGGCACTCGCGCGGCAGCCGATTGCCCTTGCGCAGGTTGCAGCAGGAACAGGCGGTGACGACGTTCTCCCAGGCCGTCCGCCCGCCCTTTGAGCGCGGCACGACATGATCGAAGGTGAGATCGTGGGTCGGGAACGGGTCGCCGCAGTACTGGCAGGCGAAGCAGTCGCGCAGGAACACGTTGAAGCGTGTGAAGGCGGGGCGGCGTGCCGAGGGAACGTACTCCTTGAGTGCGATCACGGACGGCAGTTTCATGCTGACCGAGGGGCTGCGCACCTCGGTCTCGTACTCCGACAGCACGGCGACGCGGTCCATGAACACGGCCTTCACCGCGTCCTGCCACGCCCAGATGGACAACGGAAAATAGGAGAGTGGGCGGAAATCCGCGTTCAGGACCAGAGCGGGATAGTGACTGCCACCATCCGGCACGCGCCATTCTCCCTGTCGGGCGGCGCCACACCAGATGTCGGCCATTGTGACGGTGCCGATACCAGATGATGTGGCACAGCCGATAAACTGTCGGCGTTATGCACAGGTTCCGAGGCGATGTCCAGCAATCGACCCTGGCATCACGGAAGCTTCACGGCCCGTTCAGCCGCGTCGTACCTCGATCAGGTCGGCGCAGAACGCGGCCAGCGCGCCGAGCATCTCGTCGTCGATGCCATGGCCGAGGCCCGGCCGGTAGAGCGCATGGACCCGCAGACCGAGCGCGCGCAGCAGCCGTTCCATGTCGCGCGACATCTGCACCGGCACGATGTCGTCCTGCTCTCCATGCGCGATCAGGACCGCAGGCCGGCCCCTCAGCTCCGCCTGGGTCTGCGCCATGCCGGGCAGCGCACCGGCGAAGGCGGCGATCGCACCCGGCGGGTCCGCCATGCGGAGCCCCGTGTAGAGCGCCATCATCGCGCCCTGGCTGAACCCGGCGAGTACCCCCGCGCCGTGCGGCAGCCCATGGCGCGCGCACTCGTCGGCAAAGAACCGCGCGAGCGCCGGTGCGGCGCTGCGCGCCCCGTCCTCGACCTCGCCGACGCTGCGATCGAACAGCTCGAACCACTGCCTTCCCTGGGGCGCGAGGCTGAAGCGCAGGGGTGCATGGGGCGCCGCGAAGGCCGTGTCAGGCAGCGCGCCGGCGAGCATGCGCGCGACCGGCAGCATGTCTGAACCATCCACGCCGATGCCGTGACAGATCACGACGAGCTGGCGCGCGGTGCCCGATACGGGCGCGATGCGCAGCGCGTCCAGGATGGTCTCCGTCGGCTCGGTCATGGGTTCTCCCCAACTGTCGTCCGGCCGCGATAGCCTCTCCGCATGGCTCCGTCCATGGTCACCCGATTCGCGCCAAGCCCGACGGGGCTCCTGCATCTCGGCCATGCCCACAGCGCGCTGTTCGCCTGGAGGCGCGCGCGGGCGGCCGGCGGGCAGTTCCTGCTCCGGCTGGAGGACATCGATCGGGCGCGCTGCCGGCCCGAGTTCGCGGACGCCATTCTCGAGGACCTCGCCTGGCTGGGGCTCGACTGGGACGGGGCCGTGCGCGTGCAGTCCCAGCACATGGACGAGTACCGCGCCGTGCTCGATGCGCTGACGTCACGGGGCCTGCTCTATCCCTGCTTCTGCACGCGCGCCGCGATCGTGCGCGAGATCGCCGCGATCGGCCACGCCCCGCACGGCGCCGACGGGCCGCTCTATCCGGGCACGTGCCGGCGGCTTCCGGCGGAGGAGCGCGCGGCGCGGGTCGCACGCGGCGAGGCCTATGCGCTCCGGCTCGACACGGCGGCGGCGATGGCGGCGGCGGGGCCGCTCACCGCCGAGGAGGAGGGCGAGGGTGCAGTCGTGATCGATCCGGCAACGCTGTTCGGCGACGTGGTGCTGGCGCGCAAGGACACGCCCGCCTCCTACCATCTCTGCGTGACGCATGACGACGCGGTGCAGGGCGTGACGCTGGTGACGCGCGGGCTCGACCTCAAGCCGGCGACGCATCTGCACCGGCTGTTGCAGGCGCTGATGTCCTGGCCGGTACCGCGCTGGCACCATCATGCGCTGCTGACCGGTGCGGACGGGAAACGGCTCGCCAAGCGCGATGCGGCGCTGTCACTGCGCGCGCTGCGCGAAGCGGGGCGCAGCGCGGCGGAGGTGCGCGCGATGGCCGGGTTCTCGGACTGATGTCCGCTACGCCGAACCGGCCGCCGTGACCGCGCGCTTCTCGTCCACCGTGAGCACCGGCTGTCCGCTCTGGCCCTTCAGCACCACCGTACGGTAGGGGAACGGGATCTCGATCCCGGCCGCGTCAAACGCCTTCTTGTAGCGGCGGTTGAACTCGCGGGCGACCGACCACTGACTGCCCGCGTTGGTACGGAACCGCGCGCGGATCACCACCGCGCTGTCGGCGAAGCGATCGACGCCGAGGACTTCCAAGGGCTCGCGGATCACCGCCGCCCAGCGGTCCTCCGAGCGCATCTGCTCCGCGGTCGCCTTCAGCACCTCGATCACGCGATCGGTATCCTCGTGATAGGCGACGCCGACATCGAAGACCGGGGTCGCGAACTCCTTGGTCATGTTCGAGACCATCGTCACGGCGCTGAACGGGATGATGTGCACCGTGCCGTCGAGGCTGCGCAGCCGGATCGAGCGGATCGAGAGCGCCTCCACCACGCCGCCCTGGCCGCCGACGTTGACCACGTCGCCGACCGAGATCGCGTCCTCCATCAGCAGGAAGATGCCGGTGATCAGGTCCTGCACGAGGCGCTGCGAGCCGAAGCCGATCGCGAGACCGATCACGCCGGCACCCGCGAGCAGCGGGGCGATGTTCACACCGATCTCGGAGAGCGTGATCAGCCCGACCACCACCACGATCACCACCATCAAGAAGGTGCGGAGCATCGGCAGCAGCGTGCGCACGCGCGCGCTGCGCGCGGCCTGGGCGTCGCGCGAGAGCCGGTCGAGCCGGCGCTGGATCGCCGCGTTCGCGGTCTCCCAGATCAGGAGCGCGACCAGCACTGTCAGCCCGACCGAGGCGACCGCGCCGAGCAGGCGGCTGCCGAGCTGGCCGGGACGGAACCAGTCGAACGCGCCGATGCCCCAGAGCTGGAGCATCACCACCGTTGCGGTCGCCCAGATCGCGGCGGCGAGCACCCCCTTCAGCGCCGGCACGTAGCGGTTCACCCAGGATTCCAACCCGGGATGCCGCTCGGCGGTGGCGCGCTTGACCGCGAAGCCACGCGCCAGCGTGCGGTGCATCGCCAGTTCGGCGAGCTTGGCGAGCCCGACGACCAGGATCGTCGTGAGGGTGAAGCGGAGGATCCGGCCGTAACCGTCCTCGAGCTCGAGCGCGGTCACCACCCAGGCCGCGGCGAGATAGAGCGCAGCGAGCACGTGCCAGACGTCGGCAAGCCGGTTGCGGACCACCGCCCAGGCGCCAGTGGCCTCGGGGCGCGCGCGGATCGTGTCGGCCACCGCCTCGCGGTTCTGCATCACGATCAGGATCAGCAGGATGGTGATGATCAGGCCGAGCAGTTTGAGCAGGCCGGAATGCGTCGCGCGGTCGAGGCCGAACACCAGCGCCGTCTCGGTCGCGGCGTAGCCGACCACGCCGACCGTGGTGATGCGCTGCAGCCAGATCTGCGCATAGGCGGCGGTCTCGTCCGACATGCCGGGGATCAGCCGGATCGACGGCGCATCGGGCGACAACACCAGCCGGCCGAGCGCCCGCGCGATCCGGGCGGCGAGGTAGGCGTTGTTGGCGACCAGCAGCACGATCTGGCGCGATGGCCAGCGCTCCACGGCCGTGATCAGGCTGTAGGAGACGATGGCAAACGCGATGATCGGGATGATGTCGAGCAGGAAGTCGCCGAACGCCCCGAGCGCGCGGGCAGCCCAGTTCGGTGTCTCGCGGCGCAGGAGGCGCGAGCGGACCGGCCGCAAGGCCACGACCAGCGTGCGCTCGACCAGAATCCCTGCGCCCAGCACGAGCGCGATCTTCCACAGCGTGTCGAGCACGCCGGCGCGGGCGGCAGGATCGGCCGCGATGCGCGTGACCCAGGCCCCGACCTGCGGCGCATCGGCGAGGGTCTGCACCACCGCGACAGTGGTCTCGGCGACGGCGACCAGTCGTGCACTCAGCTCCACGAGTAGCTGTGCCCCGAGGCTGTCTGGGGCGAGCGGCAGAGCCGGCTCGGCGGGTCGCTCCGCGGCGGGGGAGACTGTCGGCTCCGGTACGGCGGCCCCAGCCGGGGCCGCAGCGGGCGCGGGCGCCTCGGCCCGACCCGGCGCGGCGCCGGCACGGGCGAGCGCGTCGAGCGCGGAGAGCAGCTCGGCACGGCGCGCATCGTCGCGCAGGATCTCGGAAAGCCGCGCCGCCTCTGCCGCACCCAGGGCCGGCACGGCCTGGGCCGGGGCGGCCGGCGTTGCGGCGGGGGTCGGCGCCTCCGCCGTGGGCGCCTCGGCTCGCGGCGGATCGGCCGTCTGGGCCGCCACGCCGGACGCCGAAAGGACGGCGGCGAGAAGGGCGACAAACAGGCTCAGCGCGGGATGGCGGCGCATCCGGGGCATGGGTCTCCGTGGCCTGCGGAAGGGTCAGCCGACGGAAGCCCCGTCGCCCCGGGGTGTCAAGCGCGCGCGCCGCGGCCTATCGTGCTCGTGTCACGATGTCCTCCCTGAGCACCGAGAAGCCCGGCCCCTCTGTCGTCACCGTGCTGCTCGCCCTGTTGGCCGTGCATCTCGCCGGCATGGGGGCGTTCCTGGCGGTGCCGGTGCTCGCCCCGCTGATCGGCGCGAGCGCGGGGCTGCCGCCGAGTCTCGCCGGGCTGCACACCTCGATCGTCTATGCCGGCACGCTGGTCTCGGGTCCGCTGACCGGGGCACTGATCCTGCGCTACGGCGCGGTCCGGCTGCTCCAGGTCTCGTTGGTGGTGATCGCGTTCGGCTTGGCTCTTGCGACCATCGGGCCGGCCTGGGCGCTCGCGCTGTCCGCGCTGGTCTGCGGGGTGGGACACGGGCCGCTTACGCCGGCCGGCAGCCAGGTGCTGCACGCGCGCGCCCCGGCGCGCCGGCGCAGCCTGATCTTCGGCCTCAAGCAGACGGGCGTGCCGGCCGGAGCGGCGATGATCGGCGTCTCTGCGCCGCTGCTCGCGGTGACGATCGGCTGGCGCGGTGCGATCCTCGCGGTCGTCGTGTTCGGGATGGCGGTCGCGGCCGGGCTCCAGCCGCTGCGCCGCGAGATGGACCGGGATGCCGATCCCGCGCAGCGGATCTCCTGGCGCGGCGCGCTCGACAGCATCAGGCTGTTCCGGACCGCCCCGCCGCTGCGGGCGATCACCATCGCGGCGTCCAGCTTCGGCATCGGCCAGTTCTGCTTCTCCTCGTTCTTCGTCGTGTTCCAGGTGGAGGCGCTCGGCTACGACCTGGTCGCGGCGGGCGTGAACCTTGCGCTTGCGCAACTCGCCGGCGTGGTCGGGCGGGTCGGCTGGGGCGTGGTCGCCGACCGGCTTGCGCCGGCGCCGGTGCTGCGCTTCCTCGGCGCAGCGATCGCGGCCTCATCGATGACGCTGGCGGTCGCGACGCCGGCCTGGCCGCCTACCGCGGTCGCCGCCGCCGGGATCGCCATGGGCGCGACCGCGATCGGCTGGAACGGCGTGCTCCTGGGCGAGGCGGCACGGCTCGCCCCGGCCGGCCAGGCCGGGGCCGCGACCGCGATGCTCGGGGTGGTGTTCGCGCTGGTGATGCTGGCCGCACCGAGTGCGTTCAGCCTGTTGGTTCAGGCAACCGGCGGCTATGCGGCCGGATTCGGTCTCTGCGCGGCGGCCGGGATCGTCGGCGCGCTGGTGCTCGGGCCGATGGCTCGGGCCAGCTTCACCCGCTCGTGACGCCGGCAGGCCGGAGACGCACAGCTCCGGACATGCGATAGCCCGGCCATGCAGACCTTCCTGATCATCCTGGTCGCCGCCGCCATGCTCGCGACCCTCGGCGTGCTGTTCGCCGGCGTGATCGGGCTGGCGCGCGGGAACGACCCGGCGCGCAGCAACGTGCTGATGCGCTGGCGTGTGCTGCTCCAGTTCGGGGCCATCCTGCTGTTCATGCTGCTCGTCGCGCTCGCGCGCGGCTGACCGCCTGATTTTGACTTGGCGGCGGCGCCCGCCTATGGTCCCGGCCGTTTTGTTGCAGGCGCGAAGACACCCCGCCGCGGATGCGCCGTGGTCGGGAAAGGAGTGCCGGGCCGCCCTTCGGCGGACCCGTTCCGCGCGCCCCGGAGACACGGCAGGTCACGCATGAAGATCCTCGTCCCGGTGAAGCGGGTGGTCGACTACAACGTGAAGATCCGCGTGAAGTCGGACGGCTCGGGCGTCGACACGGCGAACGTGAAGATGTCGATGAACCCGTTCGACGAGATCGCCGTCGAGGAGGCGGTGCGGCTCAAGGAGAAGGGCAAGGCCACCGAGATCGTCGCCGTCTCGGCGGGCGTGGCTGCCTGCCAGGAGACGATCCGCACCGCGCTCGCGATGGGCGCCGACCGCGGCATCCTGATCGAGACCGATGCCGAACTCCAGCCGCTCGCGGTCGCCAAGCTGCTGCAGGCGCTGGTCGTGAAGGAGACGCCTGAGCTCGTCATCATGGGCAAGCAGGCCATTGATGACGACATGAACGCCACGGGGCAGATGCTGGCGGCCCTGCTCGGCTGGCCGCAGGGCACCTTCGCGAGCAAGGTCGAGCTCGGCGACGGCCGCATCGTGGTGACGCGCGAGATCGATGGCGGGCTCGAGACGGTTGATCTCGGGCTGCCCGCGATCGTGACGACCGATCTACGGCTGAACGAGCCGCGCTACGCCTCGCTGCCGAACATCATGAAGGCGCGCAAGAAGACGATCGAGACAGTCAAGCCGGCCGATCTCGGCGTCGATGTCACGCCGCGGCTGACCGTGCTGAAGGTCGAGGAGCCGGCGAAGCGGAAGGCTGGGGTGAAGGTCGCGTCGGTGGCGGAGCTGGTGCAGAAGCTTCGCACCGAGGCCAAGGTGATCTGAGGAGAGGCGCGATGGCGATCCTGGTTCTGGCCGACCATGACGGCCACCACGTGAAGCAGCCGACGCGCAGCGCCGTCGCCGCGGCGGAGAGGATCGGCGGCGATGTCCACGTGCTGGTGGTCGGCGAGGGCGTGGGCGAGGCGGCGCAGTCGGCCGCGAGGCTGCCCGGCGTGGCCAAGGTGCTGGTCGCGGATGCGCCGGCCTATGCGCATCCGCTGGCCGAGCCGCTCGCCGCGCTGCTGGCGAAGCTCGCGCCGGGCTATTCGCATCTGCTCGCGCCCGCGACCACGACCGGCAAGAACGTCATGCCGCGTCTCGGTGCGCTGCTCGACGTGCAGCCGATCAGCGACATCGCCGGCGTGGTGGACGCCGACACCTTCATCCGCCCGATCTATGCCGGCAACGCGCTCGCCACGGTGAAGTCGTCGGACGCGACCAAGGTGATCACGGTGCGCGCGGCGAGCTTCGACCCGCTGCCCGAGGAGGGCGGCTCGGCGAGCATCGAGGGGGTGGATGCGGCCGAGGACCCCGGCCTGTCGCGGTTCGTCGGCCACGAGTTGTCGAAGTCCGAGCGGCCTGAGCTGACCGCGGCGCGCATCGTCGTCTCGGGCGGGCGCGGCATGGGCTCGGGCGACAACTTCAAGCTGATCGACGCGGTTGCCGACAGGCTCGGCGCGGCGGTGGGTGCGTCGCGCGCCGCCGTCGATGCGGGCTTCGTGCCGAACGACTATCAGGTCGGCCAGACCGGCAAGATCGTGGCACCCGAGCTCTATGTCGCGGTGGGCATCTCCGGCGCGATCCAGCACCTCGCGGGGATGAAGGACAGCAAGGTGATCGTCGCGATCAACAAGGACGAGGAGGCGCCGATCTTCCAGGTCGCCGATTACGGGCTCGTGGCCGACCTGTTCCAGGCCCTGCCGGAACTTGCGGCCGCGCTGGACAGCAAGTGATGACCATGGACGCGAAGACAACCCCGGCGGCGGCGCAGGCGACGGTTCAGGCGCCGGCGATCGCGCATGTCGGCGTCATCGGTGCGGGACAGATGGGCAACGGCATCGCCCATGTGAGCGCGCTTGCGGGGCTGAAGGTGACGATGCTCGACGTCAGGCCCGAGGCGCTCGAGAGGGCGCTCGGTGTGATGGCGAGGAACCTGGACCGCCAGGTCGCGAAGGGTGCGATCAGCGCCGAGGAGAAGGCGGCCGCGCTGGGCCGGATCAGCACCGGCACGGATTACACGCTGTTCGCCGAGGCCGATCTCGTGATCGAGGCGGCGACCGAGAAGGAGGAGGTCAAGAAGTCGATCTTCAGGGCGCTGTGTCCGCAGTTGAAGCCCGAGGCGCTGATCGCCTCGAACACCTCCTCGATCAGCATCACGCGGCTTGCAGCCGCGACCGACCGGCCAGGCAGGTTCATCGGCATGCATTTCATGAACCCGGTGCCGGTGATGAAGCTGGTCGAGGTGATCCGCGGCATCGCGACCGAGGAGCCGACCTTCCAGGCGATCCAGGCGCTTGCCGGGAAGCTGGGCAAGACGACCGCAGTGGCGGAGGATTTCCCTGCCTTCATCGTCAACCGCATCCTGGTGCCGATGATCAACGAGGCGGCCTATGCGCTGTATGAGGGCGTGGGCGACATCCGTTCGATCGACACGGCGATGAAGCTTGGCGCGAACCACCCGATGGGGCCGTTGGAGCTGGCGGATTTCATCGGCCTCGATACGTGCCTGTCGATCATGCAGGTGCTGTACGAGGGGTTGTCGGACAGCAAGTACCGGCCGTGTCCGTTGCTGGTGAAGTATGTCGAGGCGGGCTGGCTCGGGCGGAAGACGGGCAAGGGCTTCTACGACTACTCCGGCGAGACGCCGCGGCCGACGCGGTAGCTGCGTCCGGGCGGAGGGGCCGCGCGTCAGATCGCCCACTCCGCCTTGGCCTTCGCCAACAGGCCACCGGCGCCATCGAACAGTCCGCCCTCGGTGCCGTCCGGCGCGTGGATTGACGGGCACGCCTTCAGAGTCGGCCAGATCCGTTCGGCGAGTGTCCGTCCGGCAGCGGTGTCGGACGGATAGTGCAGGCCCAGTACCTCGCGGTTGCGGGCGATTCGCTCGGCCATGGCATCGAACGCGAGGTCGGCCCAGCCCGGTTGCGCCGGAGGATCGGATTGGGTCCTGATCACCGACTTGAGCGTGTGTGCAATCAGCCAAGCCTGGGTCGCATGGCCGGAGGGACACGCAGCGTGCCCCGGGACTTCGATGGGCGGTAGCCGATGCGGCAGCAGTTCCGAAGGGCGCGGCCGCCTGAATCTCGCCTTGTAGTACATGACGCAGAAGTGAGCGATGTGAAGCGCGACCGCGCAGAGCGCATGAGTCGCCGGATACGATGCGGCGTTGAAAGTCACGATGCCGCGGAAGTAGCCGATGATGCCGTTGCGTTGCGCCAGCGCCTCGGCGAGTACGACAGCAGGTTCGACGTCACGATGCACGCGGCTCTCCCAGCATGGCGATACGTGGACAACGAGAACCACCCCTTCACGCAGCACATCACCGGCTCCGCCGTGGCCGGAACTCACGACGTGGTGTTCGCCGCCGGCAACGGAGGGCAGTTCGGCCCCAGCCCGCGTCAGGGTCCGATGGATCGGGGCCCCAACCGGAGCATTCTGGGTCCCAACGGCCACCCTGGGGCCCTGACCGTCGGGGCGGTCCGCACGGACGGGATCTGGATTGGCTGCTCGTCACAGGGGAGAAGCCGCCTCAACGCGGCAAAGCCCGATGCATGCACCCGTCCGTCGCGTTTCGTCGAACAGGGCGACCGCGCGCGGCGCAACAGCGGTACCTCCGCCGCCGCGGCCGTCTAAGGGGGCGTCCGGGCGTGGCCCTCGAGGGTTACCTCCCCCGCGGGGGGGTGCGCCGCCGGCGTCGTTGCCGTGTTGAGGAGCAGCGCGAATCCGCAGAAGCCGCCCGGGGAGCTTTTCGGTATCCTCCGCGCTACGGCGACTCCCCCCGCAGCACCCGATTGGCCAGAGCGTACTGGCTCGGACATGATGAACGCCAAGGCGGCACTGGCCGCACTCTGGACGCCTACCCCTCCCGCTCCGCCGCCGCGATCTCGGCGAGCCGCTTCGCGTTCAGGATCACCAGCGCGCCGCGCTCCAGCGTGATGAGCCCCTCGCGCTCGAACGCCGCGATCTCGCGCGAGACGCTCTCGCGCCGCGCACCGATCCGCGCCGCCAGGACGTGCTGCTGCGGCGGCGGCGAGATCACCAGCACCTCGCTGCCCGTCCGCGGCCGTGCGTCGCGCAGCAGCACCGCCGCCACCCGCTGGCGCGTGCTCATCAGCGACAGTTCCGCCATCCGCACGCTCAGGTCGCGCAGCCGCCCCGCCAGCAGCGCCAGCAGCCGCCGGCACACCACCGGCGCGCGCGTCACCGTCTCGAGAAACCGCTCCGGCGGCACCACCAGCGCCCGCGTCGGCCGAAGCGCGGTGATCGCGGCCGATCGCGGCGCGCCGTCGATCGCGGCGAGTTCGCCGACGAAGCTGCCCTCCTCCTGGTCGCGGAAGATCACCTCGCGCCCGCCCGGCGTGCGCAGCACCACACGGACCGCGCCGCGCATGATGAAATAGACCTGCCGGCCCGGATCGTCGAAATCCGCCAGCAGCGCGCCCGCGCCGAACTCCGCCACGTAGCCGTGCTGTCGGATCGGTTCCAGCGCCTCTGCCTCTGCTCCCGCAAGCAGCGGGACGGCGGCAAGCTCGTGCGCCGTCAGCACCGCTATGTCACCGTCTCGAGTTCGTCCTCGCTCAGGGCCCCCGGCACGATCACCAGCGGCGTGCGGAGCTGGCGGTTGTAGCGCCCGGTCAGTGCCGTGATCAGCGGACCCGGCCCCTCGGACGAGGTCGAGGAGGCGAGCACCAGCACGCTCAGCCCCTTCTCCTCGTTGAGCAGCTTGAGCAGCTCGTCGCGCGCCTCGCCCTCGCGCAGGTAGAGCACCGGCATCGTGCCGGTCATGCGGTTCACCTCGGCAGCCAGGCCCTGCAGCAGCTGCTCGGCCTCGGCGCGCCGCTCCGCGCGCATCATTTCCTCCACGCCCGCCCACTCCGTCTGGCCAGGCGGCTCGGTGACGCGGAGCAGCGCCACCCGGCCGCCGCCGCGCGCGGCCCTGAGCGCCGCATAGCGGAGCGCGACCGCCCGTTCCGGGCTGTCGTCCACCACCACCAGAAAGGTGCGGTCGCGCCGCGCGGCCGCGTGCTCGGCTGACTTGGAGGCGATCTCGTCGGTCATGACCGCGCATCATAGCCACCCGCGCCGCGATTGCGCGAGCGGGCGTCAGTTCCGTCGGAACAGCACGCTGCCGGCCCAGCCCGCCAGCGCTGCGACCAGCACCGCGCCGAACCCGTAGAACCAGGAGTGGTCGTGGGCGAAGCGCCAGATCTCGGCCGAGGTACCGACCCGTCGCACCGCGAGCGACACGTCGCGCGCGGCGATGATCCGTCCCTCCTGCACCGCCAGCACGTCCACCCGGTACGGACCCGGGATGACCGTCGGCGGCAGGAAGACGCGGGTGTGGAAGAGCCGGTCGCCGACCAGCGTCACGCCGCCGTCCTCCTGGAGATAGAGCCCGGCATCGACCTTGATCGCCACCAGCGCCTCGCGGAACCTGGCCTCGTCGCTCCGCCCCTCCGGGCGGAGCGGCAACGCATCGAGCCCGAGCCTCAGCCGCTGGCGTTCGCTCTCGGGCAGGATTTCGGCCAGCGGCCGGGTCGAGGCGACGGCATAGAAGGTCGGCGCGGTGTTGAAGATCTCCGAGGCGCCGTTCACCCAGATGCCAGCGATGCGCGTCTTCTGCCGCACGACGAAGGGCAGGGCGGGACCGCGTACCGCCACCACGAGATCCGCCGGCGCGGTCTCCTTGGCGCCAAACACCAGCAGCTCCGCGCCGGTGAAGCCCGTCGTCACCTCGATCTCGCGCTGCGACAGCTCCGCCACCAGAGCCGCAGCCGGGGAGGGAGCGAAGACCGCCGAGGCGAGCAGGGCGGCGGCCAGGCGATGGGCGCGGGTCACAGCAGCGGCTCCACCACGAACATCGCCTCCGGCCGGCGGAACAGGTTGATGCCGAGCTCGAGCGCGACCATCAGCACGAGCAGGCCCAGGAGTCCGCGCGTCTCCTCGCCGCGCAGCCGCGAACCCATCGCCGCACCGAACTGCGCGCCGGCAACCGCGCCCGCCATCAGCAGCAGCGAGAGGATGACGTCCACGCTCTGCGTGCTGACCGATTGCATCACCGTCACCGCCGCCGTGACGAACACCACCTGGAACAGCGAGGTGCCGATCACCACTCCGGTCGGCATGCCGAGCAGGTAGATCATCGCCGGGACCAGGATGAACCCGCCGCCTACGCCCATGATCGCCGAGAGCAGGCCGATGCCGAAGCCGATCGCCAACGGCGGGATCACGCTGATGTAGAGGCGGCTCTGGCGGAACCGCATCTTCAAGGGCAGGCCGTGCATCCAGAAATGCTCGTGCAGGCGGCGGCGGATCTGCCGGCGCCGGCGCAGGAGCGCGCGCAGGCTCTCAGCCGCCATCAGCGAGCCGACGATGCCGAGCACGACGACGTAGAACAGCGCGACCACGAGATCGAGCTGGCCAAGCCTTCGGAACAGCACGAACATCTGTACGCCCAGGGCGGAACCGACCAGCCCGGCAGCGGTCAGCACCGCGCCCATCTTCGCGTCCACGTTGCCGCGCCGCCAATGCGCGATCAGTCCGGAGATCGAGGCGCCCATGGTCTGGTTGGCGGAAGTGGCCACCGCGACCGCCGAGGGGATGCCGATGAAGATCAGCAGCGGCGTCATCAGGAACCCGCCGCCGACGCCGAACAGGCCGGACAGGAGCCCGACCGCAAGTCCGATGCCGACGACCAGGAGGACGTCGACCGACATCTCAGCGAGGGGAAGGTAAACCTGCATTCGAAACGACTCGCGGCGGCCGCGGCAGAGTGGGCCGCACGGCCGCACGGAACAAGGCTAAAGGGGTACACGTGAGGAAGGATTGAAGAAAAAGTGGTGGGGGGGGGGGGGGGGGGGGGGGGGGGGGGGGGGGGGG
>NZ_JBHYDW010000082.1:0-6267 GCF_051860475.1 Elioraea sp.
CAGGCTTGCTCTCGGTCTGGTAGATCGTGTCCGGCGTATGCGGCGTGCCGATGTAGAGCAGCGTGCCGCCCGGCACCAGGATGTACTCGATCTCGGCGAGCCGCGCGCGCAACTCGGCACGCTTGTCCGCGGTGTCGCTGTTGCCTGGCACCTCGATGTCGTCGCAGATCACCACCTCGGCGCGGCTGCCGGTGATGTTGCCGCCGATGCCGCGCGCGATCATCGAGGGATCGCGCGAGGTGCCGGGCCGGTTCACCGTGAACCGGTCGGAGGCCCACTCGCCGCCGTGACGCGGATGGAGGTGTCGGCAGAACGGATGGCGGCGGATGATCTGGCGCACGTTGCGCACCATACGGGTCGCGAGCGACTGTTCCGCCGACAGCACCATCAGGCGCAGATCGGGCCGATTGGCGAGCAGCCAGGCGCAGTAGAGCCCGACCACCGTCGATTTGCCGGCGCCGCGGAAACACATCAGCAGCAGCCGGGTCTCGTTGCGGCGCCACGCATGACCGAGCCAGCGCGCGATCCGGAGGTGATGCGCTGGGGTCGTGTGATTGTTGAGCCGGTTCCAGATCCAGACGAATTCGGGAAAGCGGATCTCGATGGGTTCGTTCATTCCTCCTCCTCATCCGGCGGCCCGCCGACCGCCTCGCGCGCCAGGGCGACCAGCCCGAAGCGTTCATCGGGCGCATCGGTGGTGCCCGGGGCGGGAGTTTCGGTGATCCGCGCGATCTTCAGGAGCAGATCGAGATGCGCGAGCGCGGCCTTGCACGCGGCGTGGTGTGCGGCGAACTCCTTCGGATCGGTGCTGGTCGGCTCGTCCTTGGCGAAGGCGTGGTAGGACGCGATCGCGCGCTCGATGGCCTGATCGACCTGCGTCGCGACCAGGCCCTTGAGCCTGCTCACGCCTTGGTCACGCGGACCCGGAGCGTGCCTCCCCCGAGGTCGATGGCGGAACCGGCGCGGTTCCAGGCCACGACCGTCACGGTGTTCGCTGCGCCGACTGTGCCGAGGAACAGGATTGCCGTGGTTGCGACCGAGAACGACGCCTCGACGAGATCGCCCGGGCTCGCGCCCGTCACGGTCATGTTGAACTGCGTCGTCGCGCCGGCGGCGATGCTCGGCGGGTCCCAGGCCGCCTCGGCGATCAGGTCGCGGCTGCCGTGCGGCAGGCCCGGCAGACCATACAGGAGCGCTGGCGCATGCCGCGGCTCGCAGTAGAGCCGGAGCGCGCGCGCCTCGTAGTCCTGGTCGACCCGGCAGATGCCGATGATGGCCGTTGCCACCTGCGGCGCAAGGCGGATCGCCTGCAGCCGGGTCAGGCTCGCATCGGTCATGTCGGCCGAGCCCTGCCACCACCGCGCGGCCGCGTTCCATGCGAGTGTCTGACCCGAGGCGCGCGCCATCATCCCGGTGGAGTTGGTGAGCAGCGTGCCGGCCGCGTCGAAGCACTGCACGAACAGCCGCGGTGTATCCGCATCGACCGCGAGCGCGATGTCGCGACAGGCCCGCGTGTCCACGACGAAGCCGAGGCCGCGCGAGGCGGTCATGGTGATGCCCCGCTCCGTGGGCGTGTAGCCGGAGAGGCCGGGGAAGGCGAAGTCGGCGATCTGCGCGGGCGAGCCGGAGACGTTCGTGCTGACGCAGGCGAGCTGGTCGAAGCCTGTCTGGCCCGCGGTCCAGCGGAACGAGGCGGCGCGGAGGTTCGGCACGCTGCCGATCAGCCGCGTCGCCTCGACATGGGCGGCCGATTGGTGGCGCGTGCGCAGCACTGCGCCCGTGCGCGTCACGCCAGCGTCGTACTCGACGTCGAGCAGGTAGCCCTGGCTCGCCCAGGCGACGTCATAGAGATGGTCCTGCGCGTTGCCGAGGTGGCGCGCGACGATCGGCGAGCAGCCCTCCATGCGCATGTCGCGCGCGATCACCGCGCGGCTGTCCACCTCGACCAGAAACGGGATCGCTGCGGTCGCGCCCTGCTGGCGCAGCTCGAAGTTCGGCGCATCGAAGACGTGGCGGTTGTGCGCGCGATAGGCGCCGGGCTCGGTTGAAAGGCGGACGCCGAACCGGTCCAGAGTGGGCCAGGTCGATGAGCTGACGGCGAAATGTCCGCCGTAGTAGCGTACCGAGACGTTCCACCCCGCGGCGGTGCGGCAGCGGATGTCGAGTCCGATCCGGTTGTCGACCAGCCGGTCGAGGATGAAGGTGCTGTCCTCGACGCCCCGCTCGTCGCCGAGTGTCTGCACGCCGATGGTGAAGTTGCGCGCCTCGGCGATGTGAATCAGGCTCACATCGACGTTGCGCACGACGACGCCGATGTCGCGCTCGTCGAGCCAGTCCGACAGGCTCGCGCGCTGGACCTTGATGCCCCAGTAGAGCTTCTCGCCGTTGCGCACCGCGCCGCCGTCGCCAAGGGTCAGAGCGGGTCCGGGCTGGAGCGGCTCGGCGAGCAGACGGCCGCGCATGACCAGCCCGGTGGCACCGCCCGGCAGCACCACGCCGCGCGTGATGCGCCAGGTCCCGTCCGGGATCAGCACGGTCCGGCCGAGCGCGCCGCCGGCGTCGAATGCGGCCTGGATCGCATCCGTGTCATCTACCGCGCCGTCGCCGGCGGCGCCGAAATCGGCGACCGAGAGCGCCTCGGTGAACTTGTCCTGCATGGTGCGCGGCATCGCACCGGCGCCATCCTGGCGGAACAGGCCCTGGCTCGTTCCGGTCTCGGCCGGATAGAGCTGCACGTCGCCCGCGGCGTCGAAGCCGAGCAGGCGCGAGGCGCGCGCGGCACGCACCGGCAGCACCGGCGCGACGCCCGCGTCGGTCGGTCCGAACTGCAACGCGCGGCTGAGATCGTCTGCGACCTGCTGCAGTGCCGCAGCCTGGTAGTCGAGCTCGTCGTTCAGCACGCGCGCGCGGAGCTCGCCGTTCTCCTGGAAGTCGCTCACCCGCTGGAGCGCCAGCCGGCGGCGCAGCGTGACGATGGCGCCGGCAGGGGGTGGGGCCGTGAAGGTCGCTGTCCCGCCGGCGGACTGCCCCGCGCCGGTGACCGTGAACCCGCCCGTCTGGCGCTCGCCGTTCACGAACACCTCGAGATCGCCCGCCTTGAAGATGGGAAACGGGAAGGTGAAGGCGCTCTGCGCGCCCGAGGCGACGTACTGCACGCGGGGCGTGACGTCGCCGATGACGATGTGCTCGGCCATGTTGGGGTCCGTCAGAGGTTGAGCAGGGAACGGAAGCTCGAGGAGAACCCCGTCGCGAGCTGCGAGCCGACACGGATGAAGGGGGTCAGGTTGAGCTGTTCGTCGAGCAGGCTGCGCCGTCCCGCAGCGATGCGCAGGGCGAACTGCCGGTCGTCCGCGGCCTCGCGCATCTGCCCCTCGTCCTCGAGGCTGGACAGCAGCGCCGCACCGGAGCCCTCGTCGGCAGGCACACCGCCTGCGGCGAGCCGGGCACGCGTCGAGGCGATGGTGCGCGCGAGCACCGCGCGGCGCTGCCGCGTGGACTCCTCGTTGGCGAGGCGCAGCTGGGCTTCGCGGTTGGCCTGGAGATCCTCCTGCTGACGGCGCTGCGCCTGCGCCTGCTTCTGTGCGCCGACGAGTCCGACCACGCCGGTGAGGAGCGATGCGACGGGAACGAGCTGTGCCATCAGGTGTTCAGCCTCATCTCGGTGGTGACAGACAGGAGTGTCATCGGCAGCGGTGAATCGCCCTCGATGCGCCAGAGTGGCCGCGTCGTGTCGCGTCGCCAGCCGAGGGCACGGATGGTCTTGTCGCCGGTGAAGGTCGGCGGTGCGGCGTCGAGCAGCAGCGCGCCCAGCCGGCGCAGCGGCACCGCCTCCGGCCCGCGACCGAGATCGACCGCGAGCGCGGCCGTCTCGAGCACCCGGAACGTGACCGAGACGAGCCGCACGGGGCCGATGCGCCCGCCGTACTGGGTCAGCAGCTCCGGCGGCAGCGGCTCGATCGTGTGGCGGAAGGCCAGTCCGGCCTGGACCGTGCGTGCCGGTGGATCGGTGGTGATGGCACCGCTGGTGACGGTCTGCGCGCCGCGCAGGGCCCCGTCGGCAACCACGAGGACGCTGCGCCCCGCGAGATGGTCGAGGCCGGACCAGGTGGTCGCACCGGTCGGATGGCTGCCGGTCACGGCGGCGTCCACGCCGAGCGAGTCGTCGAACCGCTCCAGCCGGTGCGTGCCGTCGCGCTCCACCACGACGAACACCCTGCCGTCTACCTCACCGACGGTGCGGAGCGCGCCGTCCGTCTCCTGGCGCGTCCAGGCCGTGACCTGCTCGGCCCGGAAAAGGGTCAGCGTCGCCATCCGGCCGTCCGCCATCACCAGGTGGAGCAGCCGCCGGGTCTGGTCATAGGCCATCGCGGCAGGCGTCTCGACGATGTGCCGCGCCAGCACCGCGAGGTCGGCCGCCTGGTAGGCCTGCTCGACATCGGTATAGGCGAACTCGTGCACCGAACGGCCCGAGCGGCTGACGAACACGGTCGCGCCATCGACATCGACCGGCGGCATGGTCCGTTCGACCGGTGAGCCGACGCGGGTCTGGCGGTTGAGCTGAATGCTGCCCGGCGTCAACGGATCGCCGCTGACCATCCACTCCGCGCCCGAGGTGAACACCTGCAGGTGCCGCCCCGAGAACACCGCGCGAATGGCGTTCACCTGGTCGGACACCAACGCGAATTCGATCGCCTGATCGTCCAGACCTTCGCCGAGATCAAAGTCAAACAGCGTGCCGGTGCGCGACAGCCAAAGCCGGTTCGGCAGGTCCCGCGAGCCGCCGATCACCAGCCGGTCCTGGTGGAAGCAGAGACTGACCGGCCACCCCCGCACTCCAGAGAACGCGGCCTCGTCCCACACCGAGGTCGCACTGGTGCCGTCGAGCGTCTCGAGCACGGTGGCCGTGGCCGTGCTCACGCCAGTCACCGCGTTGACAGTGACGCGCCTGCCCTGGATGCGGACCGTCGTGCCAGCATGGCCGGTCTGGAACACCGGGGCCGAGGCCGTGAGCGTCACCGCCCCGCTGGTGCCGGAGGCGGCGAGTGTCACCCCGCGCGCGGCGAAGCGGTAGAACGGCTCGGCATCGAAGCTCCAGGGCGTGATCGTCCAGGCGGTGTGGCTGGTGCGCGTGATCCGCTGCGGACGAACATCCGGGTGCGCGATCAGCAGCGTATCGGCGCTCTGGGTCCAGCTGAGCTGCCCGAGCTGCACTTCGGTCCAGGGCGTGGCGATGGACGCGACCTCGGCGTCCTCGCGATAGACGCCGAGCCGCCGGTCGGTGAGCACCAGCAGGTAGGTCTGCTCCGTGGAGAACTCGAAGGCGATCAGGCGTGCGGGGCCGGGCAGCGTTGCAAGATGGCGCAGCCCTGGGCGCCGGCGCAGCCCGCCCGTGGGCAGGATGAACACGTTGGCGAGCCGCGCCGCGCCGTTCTCGTAGGCGCGCAGATCCGCCCGCCCGAGCAACTCCGCGGAGAGCTCGCCGGCGGCGAAGCTGGTCTTGATCCGACGGATCGCGGACATCTCAGCCGCGCGCTCCGATCAGCGAGAAGTCCTGCACCGCGAGCGGGGTGTCCTGCTGGCTGTCGGTCAGGCGCGCAGCACGGAACTCCGCCTCTGCGAGCTTGAACATCAGCTCGGCGCGGGACGTGTTCTCGGTCAGCGGGATGACGAACTCGGCGGCGAGCCGGGCGATCAGCGCGCCGTCGAAGAACGGCGGGAAGGACTGCTCAGGCGGGCGGAAGATGTAGGTGAGCACGATTTCGGCCGGATCGGCATGCAGCCGGTTCTCGGCGATGCGGTAGGGCACGCCGCGGCCCTGCCCGGCGCGCCCGGCGGAGAGCGCGCGCAGGTGGTCTGGCGGGAGCTGGAAGGCGTGTGCGTAGTCGGCCATCGGCGGGGCAACGAGTCGCGGCAGGGAAGCCTGGGCCGTGGCGAAGCTCCACGGATAGGCCGAGAGCAGCGCGTCGCGCACCGAGGGGTAGAGATTGGCGGCGACCTCGGCCTCGGCGGTGCCTTCGTCGAAGGACGCAATCGTCGCCGCGCCGATCTTGAGCAGCGCGCGCGAGCAGAGCGCGAGGGCGGAGAGCGCCATCGGGGGAACTCCAGTGGACAACTGACGGATCGACCCCCTTCCCCCGCCATGCGGGGGAGGGCCGAGGAGGGCGCCGCGCGCCAGCGGGGTTGGGCGGGGGCCCCAACCCCGGGGTGGGGGGGTTGGCCGCCGGGGGGGGCGGGTGCGCCCCGCAACCAAACCCCACAACAACCAGC
>NZ_JBHYDW010000082.1:6277-20010 GCF_051860475.1 Elioraea sp.
CCCCCCCCCCCCCCCCCCGGTGGGGGGGGCGGTGGTGGGGGGGCGCCGGGCGCCGGGGGTGTGGGGGGACACCCTTGCGCACGTGTGCGGTGGGTTCCCGGCGGGGGAGGCCGTTGGCGCACGGCAACGAAACCCGACTACTCCCTGCACCGCATGCGCACGACGCCGTCGGCGTCGATCAGCACCGCGCCCTGGCTCATCATGTTGTTGACGAACCAAGCCGCACGCTCGCCGTGCCAGGTGATGTCGGTCTGCACCTCCGCGCCGACCGCATGGCCGATCGCGGTGCGGTGGAACCAGTAGCAGTAGCGCAGCGTGCCGTTCCGGGTGAGCCCCGAATGCGGCATCCACAGCGTCCCCAGCCAACGCTTCGCCTGCGTGCCCTTCCAGGGCAGCTCGTCGTCGCCGATGTAGTCGGCATTGGCGAACTCCGGGATCTGCAGCAGGTCGGACCACTGCTTCCAGCCGATCACCGCGAAGCGCTGGCCGTCATCCGGCACGTCCACCGCGCCCATGATCTCGAAGGCGAGCAGGATCTTCTGTTTGGTCAGCCCGTCGTCATCGGTCTGGCCGGCGCCGGCGCCGACCGCCTCGCGCGACGCAGCGTCGAGCGCGGTGATGATCAACTCGTCGGTCTTGCGCCCGAGCGCATAGGCACCGGCATTGGCGATCACCGCACGCTCATCGTGGTTGATCTTCAGCTCGTCGAGCTTGTCGATCCAGTCGCCGGCGTAGTAGTCGGCGAGGAAGCACTCGACCGGCTCGTGTTCGAGGTTCATCACCGGTACCGCGCCATGGCGCGCCTTGGTGCCGGCGACACCCTTGCCGACGCGCTGGAACACGGTGGAGGCGCCCTTCACGCCGGTCTTGGACCGGACGGTCGGGCGCAGCTTGGAGCCGAGCCGCTGATAGGACTCGTGCACCTCCGTCTGGAACTGCTTGACGAAGGCCTGGTCGATCGAGGTGGCCACGATCGGGATTCCTTGGTTTCGGTTGCGGAGCGGGTTCAGGGTGTGGCGCGCGGTTGTCCCGGACGGGGCCGCTCAGCGCAAGCGCGGCCGCCGGGCCGCACCATGGGCGGTTGACCGACGGCCGGCCGGCACTCCGTCTGATCGACGGTGTGCCGAAACAGGCGGGACGGATGCGCGGGGAAGGGGGAACGCGCATCCGTCCCGGTTCCGGGGCGAGCGCGGGAAGGGACGCGCTCACGAGCCCCGGCCCGGCACCCGCGCGCGATGCAGCGCGGGCGGCCGAGAGCGATCGTGTATCGGCGGGCTCAGCGCTCGCCGGGGAACAACCGACGGAAGCCGTCGGAGACGCGGCTTACGAAGTCCGGGTCGCGCTTCCTCCAATAGCGCGGGTCGCGCATCATCGCGCGGAGCTCGTCCTCGCCGAGCGACGGGCCCGGCTCGGCGTCGCGCATCAGGCCCGGTTCGTTCTTCTCCATCATCCGATGCAGCGCGAGCACGCCTTCATGGGTGGAGGAGAGCGCGTCGAACACGGCATCGGGCAGCTTCGACTTCCCCCAGGCGGCGAGCTGCTTGGCCACGCGTGCCCAGCGCTCCTCGCCACCGAAATGGTCCTTCAGCCGCTCGATCTGGCGCTCGGCCTCGAACATCTGCGCGGCCTCGGCGATCAACGGCAGCAGCCGTTCGCCGGCGAGGTCGTAGACGAGCTGCACCTGCTTCGGCGTGAAGCCGGCCTGATGCAGGCGCCTGTTGACGTCTGGATCGGGCGTCAGCAGGGGATGGTGCGGCTCAATGGTGTAGGCGTCCGGGCTCTCGGGCACGCCGAGCGCGCGCAGCAGCCGATTGCGCGCCTCGTCGTCGGCCTCGTCCTCCGGCAGCGGCACCATGCGCGACAGGCGCCTTTCCAGTTCGAGATAGGACTTCAGCAGCGCATCGACGCGGATCTGACCCGCGTCCTCGTCCCAGAACTTCTCCGGCACCTCGGGCGGGCGCTTGCCGCGCATGGCGGGCTTCGCGGCGCCGGACTTGCCGTCCGCGTCCTCGATCGTGATGTCGATCAGATTGTCAGCCATCGCTGTGTCCTCGTCAGGCGGCCGGGTCGAGGCCGTGGGGCAGGGCGTCGTCGTCTTTGCCGTCCGCAAGCGCGGCGACACCGATCTCCAGTGCGTGCGCCTCCTCGGCGGCGCTCACCACGAGATCGGGTGGCACGCCGAGCAGGTTCGCGAGCCAGCGCGAGGCGGCGGCGGGGTCGGCGGTGTGCGCCGCGGCCGGGCCGAGCGCGCGCACCGCCTCGAGCCACATCAGCGTGCCGGAGGCCTCCGAGCGCGCCTGGAGCTGCGCGAGCGGGCTGCGCCAGACGAGGCCCGCCATCCCGCCGTCGAGCCCGAAGGCTGGCACGAGCCCGCGGCGGCGCAGGATCGCCAAGCACCGGTCGATCAGCGGCGTCAGCAGTTCGGTCTGCAGCCGCCCGAATGTGGCGCCAAGCAGCCGCGCCATCTCGGCCGAACGCTCCATCACCTCGGTCGCGGTCATGCGCGCGCCGTGGACGGGGCCGAGCCGGTCAGTCAGCAGCGCGTGGCGGATGCGTGCGCGCAGATCGTCCAGCACCAGTTGGCTGACATCGAACCGGCCGGGGGCGGCGAGCGGCGTGAGCCCCGAGGAGCCGACCGCCTTCGGAATGATCGCGCCCGGTACGAGCCGGATGTTCGCCGGGTTCAGCACGCCGTCGTCGTCGGCCTGCCAGATGCCGGTGACCGCGATCGAGGCGTTCTTCAGGATCAGCTCCACCACCTTGTTGGCGGTGCGAATGTCGGGCAGCGCCTTCATCACGGGGCTGCGGCCATAGGTCTCGCCGGGGGCCTTCATCCAGCGGAAGGCGATGAAGGGCGAGCTTGCGAAGCGGCCCTGCGCGAGCGGCGCTGCGGGCTCGTCGCCGGCGCGCAACAGCGCAGAGTAGCGGTAGCCGCGCTGATCCGGCAGCACCGCCTCGATCACCTCGTGCCGACGCGGCTCGCCCTCGTGATCGTCGCGCTCCACCGCGTGCGGCAGGACGGCACCGGGGAAGCGGGCGCGGATCTCGTCGCGCGTCATGCGCAGACTGCGGAACACGGTATCGAGCTTGCGCTCGGGCCCCTCCTCGAGCGTCACCTCGGCGAGCGGCACGGCAGCGAAGCGCAGCACCGAGGGCTCACCGGGCGGCGCCTCCTCGATCGCGAGGCAGGCAGTGCCGGCGATCACCAGGTCGAGGAAGCACTGATGCATTTCGACGGTGAAGTTCGACCGCTCGAGCTCGGCGTGCAGGGTCTCGGCCGCCGTCTCCAGGGTCGAGGCCCAGGCGTCGCCGGCGAGCGTGGTGGGCACGGCGCGGCCCGGAGCGAAGCCGAACCAGCGGATCCAGGGCGGGGTCAGCTCGGCGAGCAGCGAGGCGGCGAGCTGCTCGGCCGCGTCGGGCGCGGTGCCGTCGTAGATCGGGATGCCAGTATCGCCGGGGCGGCCGGGGAGCGCGTGGTCGTAGCAGTCCTTCCAGATCCCGTCCCAGATGCGGCGGCGGGCGAGTGCGCGCCCGTAGTGCGCGAGGATCGCCTCGGGGTCGATGTCCACGCCTCGCCTCATTCGCCGAGCAGCGACTTGCGGCCGGTCGGCGGCAATGCATCGGCCAGTACGCCACGCCAGGACGTGGCCACAGTGCCCGCCATGCCGCGCCGACGCCCCTCAAGGGCTGCGACTCGCCGCGCACGCAGTTCGTCCTCGCTCGGTGCCGCTGGTGCGGCCTGCGCGGCAGGCTGCGGGGCGGGCGGGGTGGCAGGGGGTGTGGGCGCGCGGAACAGGCCACCCATGGGGGCTCTCCTCGGGACGGGGCGCGGGCCGACAAGCCGACGGCCGGTCCCGGAGGACCGGCCGTCGTAGTCGGGGAGGGAGGATGGAACCAGAGGGCGCACTCCGCCCCTTGGCCTGAGTGTTCTAGCGGCGGCGGGGCCGAAGCGTCAAGACTTTTTTCCTATTTCTGCGGTCGCGTGATGGCGGCTGAGCCGGCGATACAGGCCGAAGGGAGTCAGCACCAGCGGCCAGTTCAGGCCGAGCAGCCGCAGACAGGCGGTGACGCAGTTGAACGGCGCAAGCGGCGGCAGCACGCCCGCGCTCGGGGCCAACGGGACGAACGGCCCGAGCACGCGGAACCCGGCTCGACGCCAGAAGGTCGGCAGATCGAACCCGACGTCCACGGCGAGCCGTTGTACCACCAGGCGGCGCGACAACGGGTCGATCACGGTCCAGCCCGTGTTGTCCTCGACCGCGGCGAAGCAGTGCCGGAACCCGGGCCGCAGCAGGCGCAGCCAGGGCAGGTCGGCGCGGCCGGAGAACGCGACCCAGACCATGCTCTCCGGCAGACGATCGGCGATCCTGGTCATGCGACGATCCCCTTCATCCTGAGCGGCCAGTCGAGCCGGTCGAGCGCCTCGCGCCACAGCCGCACCGCGGAGCGGTCGCCTGGGTGGCGCGGATCGGGCGGAACCTGCTGGTCGCCGAAGCGACGGAGCACGCGCAGATGCGCGATCTCGATCCGCCGCTGGCGGTAGAGCCGGTCGAGGCAGCGGATCACGTCGTCGGGCTCGCAGGGGCGCGCGCGCATGCCGAGACCGGCGACGATGCGCGCCCCGGCACTGCGCGCGGTCAGCGCGGCGATGGTCCAGAACCACGCCTCCTCGGCGGTGACGAAGGGCTCGGTGCGGGTGGGGCCGGACAGCACGGGGGCGTAGCGGCGATCGGCAGCAGCTGCGGGCATTCGGTCCTCGGTCGCGCGGGGGTTGTGAACAAAACAGGAACATTTACCCCCGGTTGCCCCAAGACCGCAAGCCTAATCGGAATTCATTCCTGGTGATCGAAGCGCGAACATGTAGGAGAGTGTGCCTATCATGCGGCACGAGGACATCTGGCGCGCGATCGACGCGCTTGCGGCCGAGCACGGCCTGTCGGCCTCCGGCCTCGCCCGCAAGGCCGGCCTCGACCCGACCACGTTCAACAGGTCCAAGCGTGAGGCCGGCGGCAAGCCGCGCTGGCCCTCGACGGAGAGCGTCGCCAAGGTGCTCGACGCGGTCGGCGCGCCGCTCGAGGCGTTCACTGCGCTCGTCACCGGCTCCGCGCCGATGCCCCGCCGGACCACCGCTCCCGCGAATCGCCGCATCCCGCTGATCGGCCTCGCCCAGGCCGGGTCGGACGCGTATTTCGACGATGCGGGCTACCCCGTCGGCGGGTCGTGGGACGAGATCGAGCTCCCCAACATCAACGACCCGCACGCCTATGCGCTGGAGATCAGCGGCGACTCGATGGAGCCGGTCTACCGCGACGGCGACATCGTCATCGCGTCCCCTGCCGCGCCGACCCGCCGCGGCGACCGTGTGGTGGTGCGCACGACCGATGGGGAGGTGATGGCCAAGGAGCTGATCCGCCGTTCGGCGCGCCGGGTCGAACTCGCCTCGTTGAACCCGGCCTTCCCCGGCCGCAGCCTCGACGTCAACGAGGTCGCGTGGATGGCCCGGATCGTCTGGGCGAGCCAGTAGCCGTCAGGCGGTCTCGGCGACGCGCGCCACCTTCTTCTCCAGGGCCGGCACCAGGGGCAGCAGCTTGATCAGGTCGCGCTCGGCCTTGCAGGCGAGATAATGCGCCGCGGGCAGCGTGTCGCCGGCGCTCTCCGGGGCAAACTCGCCCTCCTCGGTCAGCGGAAACGGCGTCAGCCCGATGTCGCTGTAGACCCGCAGCAGGTCGGGGCCGACGCGCCAGAATGCCGGATCGACGTTCTCCTGCTCGCAGAGGTCGCGGAAGCGCCAGATCGCCGAGACGCGATCCGTCGGATCCCCCGCCGGATCGCCGATCGCGAGCCAGATGCCGGGCAGGCGCATGAAGGCGATGGCCGCACCGCCATCCTCGCCGAACACCAGCCCGTCCGTGCGCGCCGGGACGGGGGCGCGGGCGAGTGCCGCGTAGCGCTGCGCCGCCACCCCTGACGGCGCAGCAGCGGTGATCCGCGCCGGCCTGATCAGCCGCACCAGCGCCACCAGCAGCAGCGCGACCCCGAGCGCAATCGTGCCGCGCAGGCTCCACGGCGCATCGCCGGCGAGCACGAACTCCCACCATGTTTCCGCCGTCCAGTCGCGCCTGAGATGGGTGAACAGCGCGAGGCTCACGGTGCAGACCGCAAGCGCCACGATCGCCGAAACCCAGCCCGCGGTGAACGGCTCCGCCACGAGCCGCGTGTCGCGGTAGAAGTTGCGCCGGAACGGCAGCACACACACCGCGGTCGCGAGCATCATCGCCGGCACCGGCCAGCCATGCCCCTTCGCCGCCGCCAGTCCCGCCGCCAGCGTCAGCGTCACCAGCACCGCCGCCCAGGCCATGGTGACGTGGCGCCACAGCCCGTAGGCGAGCACCAGCAGGGCGGCGCCGAGGATCGATGCGCCGAAATGCGACACCTCGACGATCGGCGTCGGCGCCGTCACACCGGCCCAGGCAAAGGGCGCCTGCAGCGGCGGCGCCGTGCCGAGGAACAGCATCACCACGCCGGCGAGCGTCACCGCCGCCGACAGCACGGGTGCGACGAACGGATCGCCCCAGCGCGCCACCTGGTCGAAGGCGCGCGCCATCGCCACGCGGCGCAGCACGATCTCGTTCAGCGCGAACATCGCCCCCGCAATGAACAGCGGCAGGATGTAGTAGAAGAGCCGGAACATCAGCAGCGCGCCGACCACGGTCGCGGCCGGCACGATGTCGGTGAGGCCGAGCAGGATCGTGCCGTCGAACACGCCGAGCCCGCCCGGCACATGGCTCGCCATCGCCGCCGTGTAGGCCGTGACATAGACCGCGAGGAACACGAGGAACGTAAGGCCGGGCGTGTCCGGCAGCAGCACGTAGAAGATCAGCGCGGTCAGCGCGACATCGAAGCTCGCCAGCGCCACCTGCATCACGGCGAGCCGCGGGCCCGGCAGCGGCACCTCGGTCGTGCCGAATCGGAGCGGCCGGCCGCGCAGCTTGCCGGCGACCGCATAGAACGTGACGAGCCCGAGCATGGCCAGGCCGACCGCATGCATCACCGGGTTCGGCACCCAGCCGCCGAAGCCGGGCACGGCCGTCGGCACGCTGAGCAGAACGATCCCGCCGAGGGTCAGGCCGCCGAGCACGAAGGTCAGGCTGCAGAACGCGACCACACCGGCGATCTGCAATGGCGAGAGCCCCCAGAGCGCGTAGAGGCGGTAGCGGATCGCCGCCCCCGAGACCATCGCGAAGCCGATGTTGTGCGACAGCGCGTAGGCGGTGAACGATGCGAAGGCGATGCGGCCATAGGAGAGCGGGTGGCCGACGAAGCGCGTGCCGAGCGCGTCGTAGAGCGTCAGCACCAGGTACGCGACCACGGTGACACCGAAGGCGAGCGCGAGCGAGGCCAGCGGGATCGCCCCCATCGCGCGCAGGACGTCGTCGAGGCGCAGAGTGACGAGCTCGCGCTGCACCACATAGAGCGCACCGACCAGCAGCGCGACCCCGAGCACGGCGGGGGCGTGGCGCAGCAGTGATGCGGCCCGCCCCTGCGACACGGCGGCGAGCGCCTTCCGGTCAGGCCGCGCCGGGGCGCGCGCGGGCGAGCGTGGTGCGGATCAGCGCGACCGTCTCGGCGATGCCGTAGAGGGCCACGAAACCGCCGAAGCGCGGCCCCTCCTGCTGGCCGAGCAGCACCTGGTAGAGGCAGCCGAACCACTCACGCAGCCGCTCCTTCGGCATGTGCCGCTTGCCCGCCTCGAACACGATGTCCTGGAGTGCCGCGGCATCTGCATCCGCGGGCGCGGCCTCGAGCGCGTCGGCGAGGTCGGCGAGGGCTGCGGCCTCCTCCGCCGTCGCGTCGCGGAAGCGTTTCGTCGGCCGGACGAAGTTGCGGTAGTAGGCGACCGCGCGCTCCACCAGCACGCCGAGCAGCGGCCAACGCTCGGCAGTCGCGTCCGGGGCGTAGCGGCGGATGAAGCCCCAGAGCATCTCTGGCTTCTCGGCGTTCACCACCGAGGCGAGGTTCAGCAGCATTGTGTACGAGATCGGGCTGCCGGCGTCGTCGGGGATCCGCCCGAGATGGATGTGCCAGGCGGGATTGTTCGGCAGCGCCTCATCGGTCTCGCTCCGCGCGCGCTCCACGTTGCCGAGATACTCGTCGACGGTGCGCGGGATCACGTCGAAGTAGAGCTTCTTCGCGGTCTGCGGCTTGTTGAACATGAACTGGGAGAGGCTCTCGGGCGGCGCATACTCCAGCCACTCCTCGACCGACAGCCCGTTGCCCTTGGACTTCGAGATCTTCTCGCCCCTGTGGTCCAGGAACAGTTCGTAGGTGAAGCTTTCCGGCGGCTCGGCGCCGAGGATGCGGCAGATGCGCGAGGAGAGTCGTACGGAATCGATCAGGTCCTTGCCTGACATCTCGTAGTCAACGCCGAGCGCGAACCAGCGCATCGCCCAGTCGGCCTTCCATTGCAGCTTGCAGTGTCCGCGCGTGACCTTCGTCTCGACCAGCCGCCCCGTCGCCTCGTCGCGCCAGACCACCGTGCCCGAGTCGGGCTTGCGCTCGAGGATCGGCACCTGCATCACTCGCCCGGTGCGCTGACACACGGGCAGGAAGGGGGCGTAGGTTGCGCGGCGCTCGGCCCCCAGCGTGGGCAGGATCACTGCCGTCACCTCGTCATAGGCTTCCAGCACGCGCGTCAGCGCCGCGTCGAACCGGCCCGAGCGGTAGTACTCGGTCGAAGAGGCGAAGTCGTACTCGAAGCCGAACTGGTCGAGGAAGGTGCGCAGCCGTGCATTGTTGTGGTGGCCGAAGCTCTCATGCGTGCCGAACGGGTCGGGCACCGAGGTCAGCGGCTTACCGAGATGCTGGGCCAGCATCTCGCGGTTCGGCACGTTCTCGGGCACCTTGCGCAGCCCGTCCATGTCGTCCGAGAAGGCGATCAGCCGCGAAGGAAGCGGCGAGAGGCGGCTGAAGGCGTGGCGCACCATGGTGGTGCGCACGACCTCGCCGAAGGTGCCGATATGCGGCAGGCCCGAGGGCCCGTATCCCGTCTCGAACAGCGCCTCGGTCTTGCCGCGCGCGGCCAGCCGGTCGACCACGCGCGCCGCCTCCTGGAACGGCCAAGCGCGCACATGGCGGAGTTCCGCCGAGGGCGAGGGATGGGCCTGCATCATCGCACCCTAGGTAGCGGCCCGAATCGGGTCAATGCGAGCATGCCCGCGCGCGCATGAGCGAGCATCGCCCGCGTCTCATGCTACCCGACGGGCCGGTGCTGGCAACGCGCCATCACCGCGGCGCGCTGTTGTTTCCGGACGGCGAGATCGCGGTGGAGGATGGGCGCGGCCTGCGTGCGCGGCTGAAGGAGAGCCCGCCGCCGATCGTCTGCCATCTGCCTGCGACCGCACGCCGCCTCGGGCTCGGCCCCTTTCCGGCAGCCGATGTGCTGGAGCTGTTCGCCTTCGCCCGCCCTGCCGAGACCGTGGTACCGAGCCCGCGCGGACTGGCCGAGGCGCTCGGGCTCGCACCGCCGAGCCGTCTGGAGGACGAGGCGATCACCCTGCGCGACGCGGCGGTCGCGCTGCTGCGCGCGCTGGCGGCCAACCGTGCTGCGCCGCTGAACCGCGACGCGGCCGGGCTTGCGGCGCTGATGGGCACCGCCGGCTGGCCCTGGGCCGCGCCGGTGATGGCCGCGCTCGGCGCCCCCGATGCCGCGCCGGCCTTGCGCGCGCTCCGCGTCTGGGACGCGCTGCCCGAGTGGGACGAGACCGCGCGCCCGCCCCCGCCGACGCACCATCCGGTGGACCCGCGCGAGGCGCGCGCGCAGCTCGCCCGGATGCTCGGCCTCGCCGCCGAGGATCGTCCTGGCCAGGCGGACTTTGCGTCCGCCGCGACAGCGGCCTTCGCGCCGCGCGAGCAGGCCGGCGTGCCGCGCGTGGTGCTGGCCGAGGCCGGCACCGGCACCGGCAAGACCGCGGCCTATCTCGCGCCGGCGAGTCTCTGGGCCGAGCGCAATGGCGCCCCCGTCTGGATCAGCACCTACACGCGCAACCTCCAACGCCAGGTCGATGCCGAGAGCGCGCGGCTCTTTCCCGACGAGGCCGACCGGCGCCGCCTGGTCGTGATCCGCAAGGGGCGCGAGAACTACCTCTGCCTGCTGAACTTCGAGGAGGCCGCGTCCGGTGCGACGCGCGGCGGGATCGCGGCGGTCGCGCTCGGGCTGATGGCACGCTGGGCGGTCGCGACGCGCGACGGCGACATGGCGGGCGGCGATCTGCCGGGGTGGTTGCCCGAGTTGGTCGGCACTGCGAGCACGCTGGGGCTTGCCGACCGTCGTGGAGAGTGCATCCACAGCGCGTGTCCGCATTGGCGGACGTGCTTCATCGAGCGCACGATTCGCCGCGCGCGCACGGCGCGCATCGTCGTCGCCAACCACGCGCTTGTCATGGTGCAGGCCGCCTGGGGCGGGCTGGACGAGAACGGCCTGCCCTGCCGCTATGTGTTCGACGAGGGGCACCACCTGTTCGATGCAGCGGACTCGGTGTTCGCCGCCGCCCTGTCGGGTGCCGAGACGGCCGAGCTGCGCCGCTGGCTGCGCGGGGCGGAGGGCGGACGGTCGCGCGCGCGGGGGCTGCGTCGGCGCGTCGAGGATCTGGTGTCGGATCGCCCGCCGCTCGCCAAGGCGCTCGCCGCCGCGGTCGAGGCCGCGCGCGCGCTTCCTGACCAGGGCTGGCTCGGCCGCCTCGCCGAGCCGGCGCGGCCCGAGCTCGGCGGCATGGAGCCGGGTGCCCCGAACGCGGCCGAGGCGTTCCTTCGCTTGGTCCGCCAGCAGGTGCTTGCGCGGTCGCCTGACAGCGACGCCGGCGCGCGCGAGACCGAGGTGCGGCCGATGCTTCCCGGTCTGGCGGAAACGGCGGCGCGGCTCGACGCCGCGCTCGCGCGCATCGAGACGCCGCTCAAGGACCTGCGCGACGGCCTCGCGACGCGGCTTGACGACGAGGCCGAGACTCTGGAGAGCGCGACACGGCAACGGATCGAGAGCGTGTGCCGGAGCCTCGCGCGGCGCGCGCTCGACCCGCTCGGCGCCTGGCGCGGCATGGCGCGCGCGGTCGCGACCGACACGACCGAAGCCGGCGGCCCCGGCGAGACCTTCATCGACTGGCTCGAGGTCGTCCAACGCGCCGGCCACGAGGTGGATGTGGGGATGCGACGGCACTGGGTCGATCCGACCGTCCCGTTCGCGCGCGTGGTCGCCGAGCCCGCGCACGGGATGCTGGTCACCTCGGCCACGCTGCGGGACTCGATTGGCGAGGAGGAGGCGCGCTGGCATGCCGCCGAGGAGACGACCGGCGCGATCCATCTGCTGGCACCGGCGGTCCGCGTCGCCGTGCCCTCGCCCTTCGACTATGCCGGCCAGACGCGCGCCTTTGTCGTCACCGATGTCGCGCGCGACGACGCGTCGCAGGTCGCGGCCGCGTACCGCGTGCTGTTCGAGGCCTCGGGGGGCGGGGCTCTTGGGCTGTTCACCGCGATCGCGCGGCTGAAGGAGGTGCATCGCCGGATCGCGGGGCCCCTCGAGGCGGAGGGGGTCCGGTTGCTCGCGCAGCACGTGGACGCGATGGACAACGCCACGCTGGTCGACGTGTTCCGAGCCGAGGTGGATGCCTGCCTGCTCGGCACGGACGCGATGCGCGACGGTGTGGATGTGCCCGGACGCAGCTTGCGACTGATCGTGTTCGACCGCGTGCCTTGGCCACGCCCGACCATCCTGCACCGGGCGCGCCGGGCGCGGTTCGGCGGCGCGCGGCCGGGCCGGATCGACGACCGGATCGTGCGCGCGCGGCTGCGCCAGGCCTTCGGCCGGCTGGTCCGCACGGCCGAGGATCGCGGCTGCTTCGTGCTGCTCGACAGCCGTGCACCCTCGCGCCTGCTTGCCGGGCTGCCAGAGGCCGTGGCCGTGCGGCGCGGGGGGCTTGCTGAGGTGGCCGCGGCGATCCGGGCGTTCCTCACGCCGGGTTGACGCGACGGTCCGGGTCGCGCCAAGTCGCTCGGCCGCGCCACGGAGGACCCGACCATGCCCACAGGATCGCCGCTCACGCCGCACGAGGCGCTGGTGTTCGCCATGGTGCTGGTCTCGGCGGCGGATCGGAACATGACCGACAGCGAGCTCAAGGCGATGGGGCGGATCGTCACCCAGGCGCCTGCGTTCCACGGCTTCGACGCCGGCATGGTGCCCAAGGTGACGGACCGGTGCATCGCCGTGCTCGATCAGGATGACGGGCTGGAGAAGGCGTTCGGGCTGATGCGCGCCGCCCTGCCGATGAGCCTGCGCGAGACCGCCTATGCCTTCGCGGTCGAGATCGCGGCGGCTGACGCCGCAGCGACGCAGGAGGAGCTGCGCGTGCTGGAGCTGATCCGCCATCGCCTCGATGTGGACCGGCTCGCCGCGGCGGCGATCGAGCGCGGTGCGCGTGCCCGCCACGCGCGCGTCAGGTAGCGGGCTCCTCCGCCTGCGCGTGCGGCAGGGTCAGGGAGAGCCCCGCCCCGCCCAGCGCACCCGCCGGCGAGCAGCACGAGCGCAGGCATCGGACCGAGCGCGAGGGCGGCGGAGAGCAAGGCGCCGGCGCCGAGCAGCAGGACGCCGATCACGGTGTTGCTGACCGCGACGTACGCCGCGCCCGGCGCGTCGTCGGCCAGGTCGACGGTCTGGGTCTTGCACGCGACCGGTACACCCACATGCGCGCATGCTGCTGGTCAGACGCCGTTGGCACGGACGACCACGCGCCCGGCGCTGACCACGAGCCGGCCTTGCGGGCGTGCGACCACGGAATCGGCGACCGTTTCGGCCTCTACCAGCACCACATCGCCGCGCGCGCCGGGCGCGAGGCTGTACTCGGCGAAGCCGCAGCCGCGGGCGGCCTCGGTCGTCACGCAGTCGAGCGCCCAGCCCACCTCCTCGTCGCGGCGGAAGTTGTTGCGTAGTCCGATCCGCATCGCGCGTTCGAGCATGTCGGGCCTGCCGTAAGGGCCCCAGGTGTCGCGGACGCCAGCGCAGCCGCCGAAGATCGCCACGCCGGCGGCGCGGCAGGCGGCGACCGCGGGCACCGGTCGCGAGGGCGGGGCGGTGGTGGCGATCGCGACACCCCACTGCGCCATGCGCCCGAGCAGCGCGTGGCACTCGCGCTCGGCGATCATGCCGAGGCAGAAGGCGTTGCTCACCACCACGGCGTTGCGCATGCCGAGCGCCGCCGCGCGCTCGAGGATCAGTTCCAGCGAGAAGGCGCCCATCTCGCCCGGCTCGTGCAGATGTATGTCCACACCCCGCCCGTGCTTCTGGGCGAGGCCGAAGATCACGTCGAGATGGCGGATGGGATCGCGATCGATCGCACAGGGGTCGAGACCGCCGACGATGTCCGCGCCTGCCGCCATCGCCGCGTCGAGCAGCGCGTCGGTGCCTGGACGCACCAGCATCCAAGATTGTGGAAATGCAACGATCTGCATCTCGATCAGATCGGCGAGCGCCGCTCGCGTCGCCAGCACGGCGTGCAGGTGGTTCAGCCCCGAATCGGTGTCGATGTCGACGAAGGTGCGGATGCGCGTCGTGCCGTTGGCAAGATAGGCGCGCGCGATCCGCTCGGACTGGGCGCGTGCATCATGGTTCGTCGTGGCGCGGAACCGGCGCTCGGTGGCGATCTTGTCCTGGATCGTCGGCCCGACATCGTTCGGCACCCAGGGCATGC
>NZ_JBHYDW010000083.1:0-19734 GCF_051860475.1 Elioraea sp.
GATGATCCGGTCGGTCGGCTTCAGCGACGAGGAGAGCCCCCAGACCACCGGGAACAGCGCGAACACCGCGATCAGCAGGTTCACGGCGCCGCGGCTCACGCGGCGGAGCTGGATGCGCGCGTGCATGCCGGGCTCTGCCCGTTCCCTCGGCGCCGGGCGGGTCAGCGGATGGCCTCCGGCCCTGGCCTCGCTGCCCGACATCAGACCCGCCCCGCGCGGCGGAACAGCATCAGCAGCACCGTCACCAGCGCCATGTTGGCCAGGAACACCAGGATCGCGAGCGCATTGGCCTGGCCGAGCAGATGATCGGCGAAGCCGAGCCGGAACACCTTCAGCACCACCACCTCCGTCGCGTTGCCCGGTCCGCCGCCCGTCAGGATCAGCGGGAAGGTCAGGATGTTCACGAAATGCACCAGCAGCCGGACCAGCGTGATCAGGATCGCGATGCGCATCAAGGGCAGGGTGATGCGCCGGAAGCGCTGCCAGGCGGTCGCGCCGTCCACGCGCGCCGCGAGGTGCAGCTCGGGCGGGATCGCCTTCAGCCCGGCGAGCAGCATGATCATCGCGAAGGCGGCATCGCGCCACATCGCGTTGAACACCAGCGCGGCCATCGCAAGCTTCGGATCACCGAGGATCGAGACGTTGCCGAGACCAAACGGACCCAGCACCAGCGGCGCGATCCCGCCTTCCTGGCTGAACAGCCAGCGCAGCAGCATCGAGCCGACCAGCATCGCGATCACATAGGGCACCAGTACGACGGCGCGCATCACGGTGATGAAGCGGCCGTCGCGCTCGAGCCAGACCGCCAGCGCAAAGCCCAGCACGAAGGTCAGCACGAGCGCGAAGAAGGCGAACGCCGCGGTGACCCAGAGTGCGTTGATCACCTCGGGCGCGCCGAGCACGCGCCAGTAGTTGTCGAGCCCGGTGAAGCGACGGATCTGGAAGAAGCGGACGTTGTGCAGGCTGTACCAGAGCCCGACCAGCAGCGGGCCGAGCACCAGCACCAGCTCGACCGCGAAGGCCGGCGCGAGCAGCCGGTAGGGAACGAGCCGCTCGGCGCGGCGCACCTATTGGCGGTCCTGCGTCGCCCGCTCGGCGATCCTGAGCGCCTCGATCGCGCTGCGCTGACCCAGCACCACCTGCTGCGTCGCGAGGTTGAAGTCCGCGAGCGTGCGCGACCAGGCGCAGGTGCTGGGCATGGAGAAGCCCGCAGCGGCCAGGAACTCCGCCACCTGGCGCAGATGCGCGTATTCGGGCCGCGCCATCTCCGGCCGCTGCGCGACCGAGTGCAGCATCGGCACCTGCTGGCCGGGGAGGTTCCAGCGCGCCATCGCCTCGGCGTTGGTCATGTGGTCGACGAAACGGATCGCCTCCTGCACGCGCGGCGAGCCGCGCCAGGCGCACGCGAACCAGCCGCCGATCACCTGCGGCCCCATCTGCTGGCTGGTCCAGCCGGGGGTCGGGGCGAGGGCGAGGTCGTCCTTGTTCCAGCCCGCCGCGGTACGCTGGATCTGCTCGAAGCGGGAGTTGGCGATGATCTGCATCGCATAGCGGCCGGCCGCGAACTGGTCGATCGCATCATCGGAGGTGGTGGCGACCGCCTCGCGCGGGGTGACGCGGTGGCGCAGGATCAGGTCGGCCTGCCACTGCACCGCGCGGGCCGCCTCCGGTGTCGCGATCCGCGCCCGGCAGCCCTCGCCGAACAGCCCGCCCTGGGCGCCGAGGGTCGCGAGCACCGCGGGGGTGAACGAGAAGCGCTCGGTCGCGAGGCCGAGGCCGATGCCCCATACATTGGGCTGGCCGTCGCCGGTGGTGTCGCGTGTCGTCGCCTTGGCGGCCTCCAGCACGCCGTCCCAGGTCCGGAGCTGGTCCATGGTCACGCCGGCGGCGTTCATGAGGTCGCGGCGGACCATCAGCACGGAACTGGTCGCCATGATCGGCACCGCGTGCAGCTTGCCGTTGATGGTCGCGGCGCGGAACGCGGCCGGCAGGATCTGGTCCTCGCGCCGCGCGGCCGGCCAGCCATCGACCATGGGCTTGAGATCGGCGGCCGCGTTGGAGTCGGCGAGCAGCGCGAGGTTCTGATCGTTCACCCACGCGATGTCCGGTGCGTTGCGCGCGTTCGCGGCGAGCACGAACCGTTCGGCCATGGTGGTCCAGACCTGGGGCTCCACCCGGACGCGGAGCGAAGGGTTCGCCGCCTCGAAGGTCTCGATGATCTGCTTCAGCGCTGTCTCGCGCCCGCCTGGTCGGTTCGGGTCGAGAAACGTCCACATCGTGATGGTGGTGGGCGCCTGTGCCCGCACGAGCGCGGGTGCGGCGAGCACGGAGCCGGCGGCCAGCACGCCGCGGCGCGAGATCCTGGTGGTCATTGTCGTGTCCTCCCCATGAGCCTGCCGGGTCTACTCGCCCGGGTCGAAGTATCGCCGTCCGACCCGGTGGAAATGCGCCTCCATCAGCGCGCGCGCCGCCGCGCCGTCGCGCGCGGCCAGCGCCTCCATGAGCTGGGCGCGGAACACCAGGCCCGCGCGCCAGCTTTCCGGGTCCTCGACCTTGCGGCGCAGCAGGTCCCACATCGCGCCCTGCCGCGCCCGCCACAACTCGCGCACCAGGCGCGAGAAGATCTGGTTGTGCGCGGCGTCCACCAGCGCCGTGTGGAACACGAGGTGCTCGGGTGAAGGGTTCTCCCCGCGTACGACCATCGCGGTCATCCGGTCGAGGCTGGCCTGAAGCGAGGCCCGCTCGGACGCGGTGGCGCGCGTGGCGGCGAGTTCCGCGGCGGCGCATTCCAGGGCGCGGCGTGCCTCGAACTGCTCGAGCGTGCCGGGGCCGAGATCGCGTCCGGTGGTCAGCGGGAACACCGGTGCGGCGCCGAGATCCGCGCGCACATAGGTGCCGTCGCCCATGCGGGTCTCGATCAGTCCGGCGGTTTCCAGGGCGATCAGCGCCTCGCGCAGCGAGGGCCGGCTGACGCCGATCTGCTCGGCCAGTTCCCGCTCGCCCGGCAGGCGCTGCCCGCCGGCGAAGGTTCCTTCCCGGATCAACCCCTCGATCCGCTCGGCGATCTGCTCATACATGCGCCGAGGGCGGATCAGGCGCAGTGGGGGCAATTCCTGATTCGGACGGGCGGCCATCAGCCGAGGCTAGGGTCGACCGGCCTGTCCCGTCAACCGGTCTGACCAATTCGCTTGACGTGAGACAGTCCCGTGCCTAGCGTGCGCCGACAGCGAGGGAGACAGCCATGCTCGATCACGTCGGCACCGCGATCCGCATCCGCCCCAGCGGCGCCGCCCTTGGCGCCGACATCGAGGGCATCGACCTCACCCGCCTGTCGGACGAGGAGTTCGCGGTGCTGCGTCAGGCGTGGCTCGACCACCTGGTGGTGCGCATCCGCGGCCAGCAGATCGACGACGCGGCGCATGTCGCGCTCGGCCGCCGGTTCGGCGACCTCGACTACAACCCGGGCACCCGGCTGACCGGCAAGATCTATGTCGAGGGCTTCCCGGAGATCGTGCGGATCTCGAACATCGTCGAGAACGGCAAGCCGATCGGCGAGCTCGGTGCGGGCGAGGCTGACTGGCACAGCGACATGTGCTTCATCGCCACCCCGCCCTCGGCGAGCCTGTTGCGCTCGATCGAGATCCCGGAGGAGGGCGGCGACACCAGCTTCATGAACATGGAGGCCGCCTACGACGCCCTGCCCGAGACGCTGAAGCAGGCGGTCGCCGGGCGCAGCATCAAGCACGATGCGGTCTACTCCTCGCGCGGCAAGCAGCGTGCGGGGACCGTGGCGCCCGAGAGCGGCGACATCCGCGATCTCGCCGGCGCGGTGCATCCGATCGTGCGCACCCACCCGGTCACGGGGCGCCGGTCGCTCTATCTCGGCAAGCGCTTCAACGCCTATGTGATGGGGATGGAGCTCGCTGAGAGCGAACGGCTGCTCGACGCGCTCTGGGCCCATGTGCTGGGCGGAAACTTCGTCTGGACGCATCACTGGCGGCTCGGCGACATGCTGATCTGGGACAATCGCTGCACCATGCACCAGCGTGGCTCGTTCGATCCGAACGCGCGCCGCCTGCTGCACCGGGTGGTCGTGAAGGGCGAGACGCCGGCCTGACGCAGCCCGGGTCGCCCCGATAGCGGGCCGCGGCGCCTGCCCGCGGCCGCGGGCGCTCGTTCCGCCCGGCGCGTGAGTGTTGCCGCTGGGACGCCCCATCTATAAGGTGCGCGCCCTCTCGGCTCACGAGACGCGCCCATGGATGTCCGCCCGCCCCCGCGCAGCTTCCAGGAAGTGATCCTGCGCCTGAACGCCTTCTGGGCGGCGCAGGGCTGCGTGATCCTGCAACCGTATGACATGGAGATGGGCGCCGGAACGTTCCACCCGGCGACAACGCTGCGCGCGCTGGGCCCGCGTCCCTGGAACGCGGCCTATGTGCAGCCCTGCCGCCGCCCGTCGGACGGCCGCTACGGCGAGAACCCGAACCGCTTGCAGCACTACTATCAGTACCAGGTGATCCTGAAGCCCTCGCCGGCCGACCCGCAGGGGATGCTGCTCGCCTGCTACCGCGATCTCGGCCTCGATCCGCGCCTGCACGATTTCCGCTTCGTCGAGGATGACTGGGAAAGCCCCACGCTCGGCGCCTGGGGGCTCGGCTGGGAGGTCTGGTGCGACGGCATGGAGATCACCCAGTTCACCTATTTCCAGCAGGTCGGCGGCATCGCCTGCGAGAAGCCCTCGGCCGAGCTGACGCTCGGGCTGGAGCGGCTGGCGATGTACATCCTCGGCGTGGAGAACGTGTACGACCTGCCGTTCAACGACCCCGACAGCCCCGCGCATCTCAGCTACGGCGAGGTGTTCCTGCGCGCCGAGCGTGAGTTCAGCGCGCACAATTTCGAGCACGCGGATACGAAGGCGCTGCTGCGCCACTTCGAGGACGCGGAGAGGGAGTGCAAGGCGCTGCTGGGGCAGGGGCTCGCCCTGCCGGCCTATGACCAGTGCATCAAGGCCTCGCACCGCTTCAACCTGCTGGATGCGCGCGGGGTGATCAGCGTCGCCGAGCGGGCCGCCTATATCGGCCGGGTGCGCGCGCTGGCGAAGGCGTGCTGCGAGGCCTGGCTCGCCGCCGAGACCGCGCCGCTCGTGTCTACCAATCTGGCGTGATAATCTACCATCGCCATGGGACACCAGCTCAACATCAAGTCCGACGAGGCCTACCGGCTGGCCTCCGAACTCGCCGCGCTGAAGGGTGAGAGCCTGACGGAGGCGGTGACCGCGAGCCTGCGCGAGCGGCTGGAGCGCGAGCGGCGCGTGGGGGATCAGGAAGAGCGGGCGCAGGACGTGATGCGGCTCGCAGCCGAGCTGCAGGCCCATGTCGAGGGTCCGCTCCTGACCAACGAGGAGCTCGACACGTTGCTCTACGACCCCAGGACGGGGCTGCCGCGGTGATCGTCGACACTTCGGCCCTTGTGGCGATCCTGCGTCGCGAGCCCGAGGCGTTCGCGTTCAGCCGCGCGATCGCGTCCGCTGAGGCGCCGCGGATGACCGCGGCGAACTGGCTGGAAGCGGCGATGGTCAGCGAGGGCCGTGGCGATGCCATCGCCGATGAACGGCTGGACGACATCATCGCTCGCCTCCGCGTGGAGATCGTGCCGGTGACTGCCGAGCTTGCGCGGCGGGCGCGTGCGGCGTGGCGGGTCTACGGCAAGGGCCGGCATCCTGCCGCGCTGAACTTCGGGGACTCGATGTCCTATGCGCTCGCCAAGGAGCGCGACGAGCCGCTGCTGTTCAAGGGCGAGGATTTGGCCCGCACCGACGTGAAGCAGGCACTCTGATGCCCGAACTGCTGCTGGAGCTGTTCTCCGAGGAGATTCCGGCGCGGATGCAGGCGCGCGCGGCGGAGGATCTGGCGCGGCTCGTTTCGGCGGCGCTGGCGCCGCTCGCGCCCGAGGATGTGCGCACGTTCCATGGCCCACGGCGGCTGGCGCTGGTGGCGCAGGTTGCCGCCGGCACGCCGGAGATGCGCAGCACCGAGCGCGGCCCGCGCGCCGGCGCGCCGGAACAGGCGCTCGCCGGGTTCCTGAGGAAGCACGGCGCGAGCCGCGATGCCGTGCGCGAGGAGGGCGGGTATCTGGTGCTCGACCGGGTCGTTCCGGCGGTCGATGCCGCGACCGTCATCGCGCGCGAGCTGCCCGGCGTGCTGCGCCGCTTTCCCTGGCCGAGATCGATGCGCTGGGGCGGCACCTCCGGCTTCGCCTGGGTGCGGCCGCTGCGGCGCATCCTCTGCGTGCTCGACGGCAAGCCAGTGCCGTTCGATCTGCGCGAGGGCGAGGATGACGGCCACGGGCTCGTCGCGGGGAACGAAACGGAGGGGCATCGGTTCATGGCCCCGGGCGCCTTCGCGGTCGCCGGGTTTGCCGACTATCGCGCCGAGCTCGCCGCGCGCCACGTCATCCTCGACGCCGAGGAGCGCATCGCGCTGATCCGCCGCGACGCCGCGCGGCTCGCCGAGGCGGAGGGGCTGTCGGTGGTCGAGGACGCCGGGCTGATCGCCGAGATCGCCGGGCTGACCGAATGGCCGGTCGGGCTCATGGGGCGGATCGACGCTGGCTTCATGGACCTGCCGCCGGAAGTGCTGCGCACCTCGATGCGGGTGAACCAGCGCTACATTGCGCTGCGCCATCCGGACGGCACGGCGGCATCGCGCTTCGTCGTGTTCGCCAACGTGGTGCCGGCCGATGGCGGCGCGGCGATCGTCGCCGGCAACGAGCGTGTGCTCCGCGCGCGGCTCGCGGATGCGCGCTTCTTCTGGGACCAGGACCGCAAGCGGCCGCTGGAGGCGTATCTGCCGAAGCTCGCCGAGGTGACATTCCATGCCAAGCTGGGCACGCAGCGCGACCGGGTCGATCGCCTGATGCGGCTCGCTGGCGAGATCGCGCCGCTGGTCGGCGCCGACCGCACGCTCGCCGAGCGCGCTGCGCTGCTGTGCAAGGCCGATCTCGTCACCGGCATGGTCGGCGAGTTCCCCGAACTGCAAGGCGTGATGGGCCGCTACTACGCGCTCGCGGAAGGAGAGGACGGGTCGGTCGCGAACGCGATCCGCGACCACTACGCCCCGCGTGGGGCGGAGGACGATGTGCCGGCCGAGCCGGTGGCGATCGCGCTAGCCTTGGCGGACGGTATCTATACGCTGTCAGGTTTCTTCTTTGTGGGTGAAAAACCGACCGGCTCTGGCGATCCATTTGCTCTTCGGCGTGCAGCACTTGGGATCGTTCGGTTGGTCCGTGAGAACGGAGTACGTGTAGACCTCATGACGGCCTCTGAGTTCGCGTTTCGTCTAGCTGGGACTGACGCTGGCCGCGTGAAGGCACAGTACGCGTTCAGCCTTCTGGAAAAGGCAGAGGCGGCTGGCATTGGGGAGGTCCAAAGTGCGGCTGGACCGATCAACGTTATTCGCTGGCGCGAGTTGGCATCTGACCTGCTCGACTTCCTCGCCGAGCGCCTCCGCGTCCAGCTCCGCGCCGAGGGCAAGCGCCACGACATCGTCGCCGCCGTGCTCGCGCGCGGGGCCGACGGCGATCTCCTCCGCGTGCTCGCGCGTGCCGAGGCGATCGAGGCGCTGCTCGGCACCGAGGACGGCGCCAATCTGCGCACCGCCTACGCCCGCGCCGCCAACATCCTGCGCATCGAGGAGAGGAAGGACGGCCGCGCCTACGACGCCGCCCCCGATCCCGCACGCTATCGCGAGCCGCAGGAACAGGCGCTCGCCGCGGCGCTCGACGTCGCCGAACCCGCGATCGACGCGCACCTGGCCGCGGAGGGCTTCGTCGCCGCGATGACCGATCTCGCGGCCCTCCGCCCCGCGCTCGACGCGTTCTTCGATCACGTCACCGTCAACGCGCCGGAACCGGCGCTGCGCGAGAACCGTTTGGGTCTCCTGGCCCGCGTACGCCGCGCCATGGACCGGATCGCCGACTTCTCGAAGCTCGAAGGATGAACACGATGGATGCCGTCGCCGACACCAAGTGGGTCTATGCCTTCGGGGCGGGGCGCAACGAGGGCCGCGCCGAACTGCGCAACCTGCTCGGCGGCAAGGGCGCGAACCTCGCCGAGATGGCCTCGATCGGCCTGCCCGTCCCACCCGGCTTCACCATCACCACCGAGGTCTGCACCGCGTTCTACGCCAACGACCGCCGCTATCCGGACGGGCTCGAGCAGCAGGTGAAGGACGCGCTCGCCGCGGTCGAGCGGGCGGTCGGGCTGAGGTTCGGCGATCCCAAGGCACCGCTGCTGGTCTCGGTGCGCTCGGGTGCCCGCGTCTCCATGCCCGGAATGATGGACACGGTGCTCAATCTCGGCCTGAACGACGCGACCGTGCAGGGGCTGGCCGACGCCTCGGGCGACCCGCGCTTCGCCTGGGACTCCTACCGACGCTTCATCCAGATGTTCGGCGGCGTGGTGCTCGGCGTGGATCACCATCGCTTCGAGGACATCATCGAGGAGGTGAAGCACGAGAGGTTCGTCACCGAGGACACGGCACTGACCGCCGCGGACTGGCAGCGCGTCGTCACCGGCTACATGGCGATGGTGGAGCAGGCGACCGGCAAGCGCTTCCCGCAGGACCCGATGGATCAGCTCTGGGCCGCGATTGGTGCGGTGTTCGGCTCGTGGATGAACCAGCGCGCGATGACCTATCGCCGCCTGCATGACATCCCCCCCGACTGGGGCACGGCGGTCAACGTGCAGGCGATGGTGTTCGGCAACATGGGCGACGATTGCGCCACCGGCGTCTGCTTCACCCGCGACCCGTCGACCGGCGTGAACGAGCTGTACGGCGAGTTCCTCGTCAACGCACAGGGCGAGGACGTGGTCGCCGGGATCCGCACCCCGCAGCCGCTCTCGCGCTCCGCCGCCAAGCCCGGCGAGGTCTCGATGGAGGAGGTACTGCCGGAGGTCTATGCCGAGCTCCAGCGCGTGCGCGGAACGCTCGAGCGGCACTATCGCGACATGCAGGACATCGAGTTCACCGTGCAGCAGAAGCGGCTCTACATGCTGCAGACGCGCAACGGCAAGCGCACGGCCGCGGCCGGGCTGAAGATCGCGGTCGACATGGCGAATGAGGGGTTGATCACGAAGCAGGAGGCGATCCAGCGCGTCAGCCCCGGCGGGCTCGATCAGCTGCTGCACCCGATGCTCGATCCGAAGGCGAAGCGGACGCTGCTTGGCAAGGGCCTGCCCGCCTCGCCGGGTGCCGCCAGCGGCATCGCGGTGTTCACCGCCGACGCGGCCGAGGCACGCGCGCAGAAGGGCGAGAGCGTGATCCTGGTGCGGACCGAGACCAGTCCGGAGGACATCCACGGGATGCACGCCGCCAAGGGCATCCTGACAACGCGCGGCGGCATGACCAGCCACGCCGCGGTGGTCGCGCGGGGTATGGGCCGGCCCTGCGTCGCCGGCGCCGGCGGGATCGCCGTTGATGACGCCGCGCAGACCGTCTCCTCCGGCGGCCAGATCATCCGCGCGGGCGAGACGCTCACGCTCGACGGCTCGACAGGCGAGGTGTTCGTCGGCAGCGTGGCGATGATCGAGCCGCAGCTCTCGGGTGACTTCGCCACGCTGATGGAGTGGGCCGACGCGGTGCGCACGCTGAAGGTGCGGACCAATGCCGAGACGCCGGCGGAGGCCGAGACCGCGCGGCGCTTCGGCGCGGAGGGGATCGGGCTGTGCCGCACCGAGCACATGTTCTTCGACCCCGAGCGCATCCTCGCGGTGCGCGAGATGATCATGGCCGGCGACAAGCAGGGGCGCGAGCGTGCGATCGCCCGGCTGCTGCCGCACCAGCGCAAGGATTTCGTCACCCTGTTCCGGATCATGGCGGGGCTGCCGGTGACGATCCGCCTGCTCGACCCGCCGCTGCACGAGTTCATCCCGCATGGCGAGCAGGAACTCGCCGAGGTCGCCGTGGCGATCGGCGCGGATATCGAGGCGATGAAGCGACGCGTGCTCGATCTGTCCGAGGCGAACCCGATGCTCGGCCACCGCGGCTGCCGGCTCGGCATCTCCTATCCCGAGATCTACGAGATGCAGGCGCGCGCGATCTTCGAGGCGGCGCTCGAGGTGGCGGCGGAGACGGGGGCCGCGCCGATCCCCGAGATCATGATCCCACTGGTGGGGCTCCGGAAGGAGCTCGAGATCACGCGCGCGATGGTCGAGGACACGGCGAAGGCGGTGTTCGCGGAGAAGGGTGCGACGGTCGAGTACCTGGTCGGCACGATGATCGAGCTCCCGCGCGCCGCGCTGACCGCCGACCGCATCGCCGAGGTCGCCGACTTCTTCAGCTTCGGCACCAACGACCTGACCCAGACCGTGTTCGGGCTGTCGCGTGACGACGCGGGCAAGTTCCTGCCGCTCTATGTCGAGAAGGGGATCATGCCGAAGGACCCGTTCGTCAGCCTCGACATCGAGGGCGTGGGCGAGATGGTGAAGATCGCGGCCGGGAAGGGCCGTGCGACCAAGCCCAAGCTGAAGCTCGGGATCTGCGGCGAGCACGGCGGGGATCCATCCTCGATCGCATTCTGCCAGCAGGTCGGGCTGGACTACGTGTCGTGCTCGCCCTACCGGGTGCCGGTGGCGCGGCTTGCTGCCGCCCAGGCCGCGCTCGGCGCCGGCGCGGTCGATCGGACAGCGTAGCCGTCAGGCGGCTCTCGCGAGCCCCGTCGCTCCGACCCGCATCGCGCCGGCCACCGCGCCATAGGCGGCAGCCCAGGCCTCCTCGGCCTCCTCCGTGAACGCATCGCCGAGCCCCTGGCGCAGCGTCCAGAGCAGCGCTGCACCGACCGTCGCGTACTGCGCCGTCGTCACCCCGTAGCCCGCGTGCTTCGCGCCGAGCGTGGCGAGCGTCGGCATGATCCGCTCCATGCCGCGCAAGCTGCCGACCACGATGCCGATCGCGGCCATCAGCTTGCGGCCCTGCTCGGCCATGTCGGTGTTGCGGAACAGCGGGGCGGCAGTCGGGTCGGTCTCGAACAGCCGCGCGTAGAACAGCGCCGCGGCCTGCTCGGCGATCGGCGCGACCTGACGGAAGGTGGACTGCACGAGGTCGATCTGGCGGTCGGTGAGCATGGCGGCCTCCTTGGTTCGGCCGCGCGCGGCGACCCGGCACCATGCAGCCTGAAGGCGGCGAATTGCCGTTACGTGTCGCGCAGGGTTTCCAATGTTGCAGGCGTGCCCGGCACGGCCCCGGCCTGCATGATCGCCGCGACCTCCGTATAGGCCGCGTCCCAGGCGGCTTCGGTCTCGACGTCGAAGGTATCGCCGAGTGTGGCCCGCAGGGCCGCGAGCAGGGCGGTGCGCACCGAGTCGTAGTGCGGCCCGATCACGCCGTACTCGGCGTGGCGGGCGCCGAACGATTCCAGCATCGGCCGGATCTCGTCCATGAAGCGCAGCCCGCTGACGATCGCGCCGAGAGCGGCCATCAGCTTGCGCCGCTGCAGCGTCATGAAGGTGCCGGCAAACAGCACACTGGCGGAGGGATCGATCTGGAAGAGGCGCACATAGAAGCGCCGCGCCACCTCGTCGGCGATCGGCGCGATGGACCGGAAGCTCTCTTCGACCAGCGCGATCTGGCGATCGGTGAGCATGCGGCACCCCTGGACGTGCGGCGCGAGCGTATCGCGGCTCACACGCCCCCGCTACAGCCAGCGGCGCACCCGGGCGCTGTAGTCACGGTAGGGCTGGCCGAAGCGCGCCTCGAGATATGGCTCCTCGCGCGCGATCACGCCGCGGTCCATCATCACGAGGACGGGGGCCAGCAGCAGGAGTGCCCAGGCGTTGGCGAGCGCAAGCGCGAGGCCGGCATAGGCGGCGGTGACACCGAGATACATCGGGTTGCGGCTGATCGCATACGGCCCCTTCACCACCAGCCGCCGCGCCGCGTGCCAGGTTGGGATGCCCGTGCCCGCGCGGTGGAAGAGCCACGCCGACCAGCCCGCGATGCAGAGCCCGAACACCATCAGCATGGACGCTGCGCCATGGCGCAGCCCGTCCGGCCAGGCGACAAGCGGCGCGAGCGGCACCAGCCACTCCAGCGCCAGCGCGAGCAGGAGCGCCCCGCCATAGAGCACCGGCGGATGCGCGACCACGGGGGGCGGATCGTCGCTCACGTCGGGTCGGCCTGGGGGAGCACCATCCAGCCGGGGACCTCCGGGCGCAGTGTGGCCGCCCCGCAGGCGAGCGGGTCGCCCGAGCGGATCGCCTCCAACCGCAGGACCGCGAGCGCGCGCGCCTCGCGCCCCGACCGGATCGTGCCGAGCTCGGCGCCGTCGCGCAGCACCGGCGTGCCGGGCTCGGGCAGCGGGCCGTCCACCGCCACCGGCACCAGCCGCCGCTTCACGAGCCCGCGGTACCGGGTGCGCGCGGTGAGCTCCTGGCCCATGTAACATCCCTTGGTCCAGGAGACGCCGTTCAGCTCGTCGAACCCGGCTTCGAGCAGCACGGTGCGTCCGCTCTCAAGGTCGCGCGACCCGTCGGGCAGGCCGAGGCGCAGACGGTGCAGGTCGTACTCCGCCGCGTCGGCATCGCCCGCTGCGGTGCCGGCCGGGCGCAGCACCCGCCAGCCGGCGTCGGGCAGCCGCGGATCGAGCCCGCCGGCACCCTCGGGCGCGACGTCGCCCCAGGCGGCGAGCACGTCCCAGGCCGCGCTTTCGTCGGCGATCGCGACCTGGGAGCGCAGACGGAACCGCGCCAGCTGCTGCACCAGCAACGGCGCCTGGGCGCGCTCGCAGTCCAGCAGCAGCCGTGCGCCCTCGCGGCTGATGAAGAAATCGGCGAGCCACTTGCCCTGCGGCGTCAGCAGCGCCGCCCAGACGGGGCCGCGCGCCGTGGCGGCGACATCGTTCGACACCAGGCCCTGGAGGAACGGCGCGGCATCCGCGCCGGCGACGGAGACGACACCTCGGTCGGGCAACACTGCACTCGGCATGGGTCCGACATGGGCGAGCGGGGCCCCTCGCGCAATGCCCGCCGGCCTGTGCTACACGGCGGCCGCCATGCGCATCCTGTCTGTCACCGCCACCCGGATCGGGGATGCGGCACCGCCCTCCGCCCTGCCCGACCACCTGATGCGCACCCTTCCGGGCGCGCGCAACGCCGTTGCCTGCGGGCTGGCGGCCACTCGCCTGCTCGCGCCCCTCGCCCCGGTCGCGGCGCGGTGAGCGGACCGCGCCTGTCCGCGCTGGTGGTCGCGCGCGACGAGGAGGCACGGCTGCCGGACTGCCTCGCCACGCTCCGTTTCGCCGACGAGCGGGTCGTCGTGCTCGACCGCACGACCGACCGTTCCGGCGAGATCGCGCGTGCGGCGGGGGCCTGCCTGGTCGAGGGTGCGTGGGAGCTGGAAGGCGAGCGACGCAATGCCGGGCTCGACGCCTGTACCGGCGACTGGGTGCTGGAGGTGGACGCCGACGAGCGCATCCCCGAGGCGCTGGCGGCCGAGATCCGCGCAGTGATCGCGGCCTCGCCTCATGGCTGGCACGAGATCCCGGTCGACAACTTCATCGGCGAGCATCTGGTGCGGCATGGCTGGGGCGGATCCTTCGGCACCTCTGCGGTACCCCGGCTCTCGCGCAAGGGCGCGAAGCGCTGGGGCATGCAGCGCGTGCATCCGTCGCTGAGCTGGAACGGCACCAAGGGGTCGCGCCTGACGCACGCGATCCAGCACTATGTCGACCGCGACATTTCCGACGTGCTGCGCCGGCTCGACCGCTACAGCTCGGCGAAGGCGGCCGATCTGCTCGCCTCGGGCGAGATCGGCACGCTCGCGGGCAACCTGCGCCGTTTCGCGAGCCGCTTCGTCAAGTGCCTGCTCGCGCGCAAGGGGTACCGCGAGGGCGGCTGGGGCGTGCTGATCGCGCTCTGCGCTGGGCTCTATCCGCTGCTCGCGCACCTGAAGGCGCGGCTCGAGCCCGAGCGGCATCGGCCCGGCAGCGGATCGTGACGCGCACGGCGATGATCATGGCAGGCGCGCATTATGGCGGGGCCGAGACGTTCTTCGTCCGGCTCTGCGCCGCGCTCGGCGCCGCCGGCGAGGAGCTGCTCGCCGTGATCCGCCGTGACGCCGATCGTGCCGCCGCCCTCCGCCGCGCAGGGCTCGCGCCGGTCGAACTCGGCTTCGGTGGTCCGCTCGATCTGCTGACGCGCCCGCGTCTGGCCCGCGCACTGCGACGGTTCGCGCCGCGCGTGGCGATGGCGTGGATGAACCGTGCGGCCCGGTTCACGCCGGCAGGGCCGTGGCTGCGCGTCGGCCGTCTCGGCGGCTACTACGATCTCCGATACTACGCAGGCTTCGACCATCTTGTCGGCAACACGCGCGGGATCGTCGAGTGGGTCGCGCGCCAGGGCTGGCCGCGCGAGCGCGTGCATCATCTGCCGAACTTCGCGCCGGATCTTTCGGGCGCGGTGCCGGCCGATCGCGCGTCGCTCGGCGTCGCGCCGGACGCGTTTCTTGTGCTGGCCATGGGGCGACTTCATCCCAGCAAGGGCTTCGACGTGCTGATCGAGGCCGCCGTCCATCTGCCTGACATGGCCGTCCTGATCGCCGGCGAGGGCGAGCAGCGCGCTGTGCTGACGGAGCTCGCACGCCGGCATGGCGTGGGCGGGCGCATCCGTTTTCTCGGCTGGCGCGACGACCAGGCGGCCCTGCTGGCCGCCTGCGACGTGTTCGTCTGCCCAAGCCGCCACGAGCCGCTCGGCAACGTGGTGCTGGAGGCATGGTCGGCTGCCCGCCCGGTGGTCGCGGCCACTTCGCCGGGTCCCTGCGAACTGATCGAGCCTGGAACGACAGGGCTGCTCGTGCCGGCCGAGGACCCGCGTGCCCTCGCCGAGGCGATCGCCACGCTGCGCGACGATGGTGGCCGAGCTCGGGCGGTCGCCGAGGCGGGGCGCGCGGCGTTCCTGCGCGATCATGCAGAGGCGCCGGTGATCGCGCGCTGGCGGGACTTCCTGACCGGCGTCGCGCGCTGATGTGCGGCATCGCGGGCATCGCGCTGAAGCACGGCGCGACGGCTTCGCCTGAGGTGCTCGCCTCGCTCGATGCGTCACTCGCGCATCGCGGGCCGGATGGCGGCGGCCAGACTGTGACCGGCGGCGCGGCGCTGGTGCATCGCCGGCTCGCGATCATCGACCTCGCCGGCGGCGACCAGCCGTTGTTCGAGCCCGGCGGTGCGGCGCTGATCGCCAATGGAGAGATCTACTCGTACCGCGAGCTGCGCCGTGACCTCCTGCCCGATGTCGCCTTCGCCACCGGCAGCGACTGCGAGCCTGCATTGCATCTCTACCGCCGCGAGGGACTCGGCTTCGCGGAGAGGCTGCGCGGCATGTGGGCGATCGCGATCCACGACCGCGCCGCGCGCCGGATCGTGCTCTCGCGCGACCCCTTCGGTATCAAGCCCCTCTATCTTGCCGAGACCGCGCAGGGCCTCGCCTTCGCCTCCGAGCCGCGTGCGCTGCTCGATGCCGGGCTGATGCCGCGGGCGGTCGATCCGCGCGCGCGCGATGAGTTGCTCGAACTCCAGTTCACCACCGGCGCGGAGACCATCTTTGCCGGCATCCGCCGGGTGCTCCCGGGCGAGACGATCGCGATCGAGGAGGGACGGATCGTCGAGCGGCGCCGCCGCGCGGCCCTGCCGGAGGGCGGACCCGAAACGATCGACGACGAGGCCGCGCTCGCCCGGCTCGACGCCGTGCTGACCGAGAGCGTGGATCTGCACCAGCGGAGCGACGTGCCCTACGGCCTGTTCCTCTCTGGCGGAATCGACAGCGCCGTGGTGCTCGCGCTGATGCGGCGGCTGAACGATCGCCCGGTGCTCGCCTTCACCGCCGGCTTCGACGATCCGTCCGCCGCGGACGAACGCGCCTCTGCCCGCGCAGCGGCGCGCGCGGCCGGCGCGGCGCACGAGGAGATCACCGTCAGCGAAACGGACTTCTGGACGCATCTTCCGGCAATCGCCGCCTGCATGGATGACCCGGCGGCCGACTACGCGATCGTGCCGACCTGGCTGCTCGCCCGCCGCGCGCGGCAGGACGTCAAGGTGGTGTTGTCGGGCGAGGGCGGCGACGAGATCTTCGGCGGGTACGGCCGCTACCGCGCGGCGATGCGGCCGTGGTGGCGCGGCGGCAAGGTGATGCGCGCGCGCGGCATCCTCGAACGGCTCGGGCTGCGCCGCGATGCGGAAGCTGCCTGGCGCGACGGCATGGAGGCGGCGGCCGCGGCGGCCACCGCGCCGGGACGGACGCGGCTGATGATCGCGCAGGCGACCGACATGGTGGACTGGCTGCCGAACGATCTGCTGACGAAACTCGACCGCTGCCTGATGGCGCACGGCGTCGAGGGTCGCACGCCCTTCCTCGACCCCGCGGTCGCAGCCGCCGCGTTCCGCCTGCCTGACGGGCTGAAGGTGCGCGGGGGCCTGGGCAAGTGGGTGCTGCGCGCCTGGCTGGAGCGGCATCTGCCCGGGTGCCGGGCCTTCGCACGCAAGCAGGGTTTCACCGTACCGGTGGGCGCCTGGATCGCCAACCAGGGCGAGCGTCTTGGCAGGCTGGTCGGGGCCGATCCCGCGGTTGCAGAGCTCTCCCCGCCGGATGCCGTCGCGGCGCTCTTCCGCCGGCCCGGCAAGCACGAGGGCTTCGCCGCCTGGACGCTGCTGTTCTACGCACTCTGGCACCGCGCGCATGTACGCGGGCTCGCGCCGTCGGGCGACGTGTTCGACACCCTCGCCGCACGTGACTGAACGAGGAGGAGGCCAGTGGACATCGTGGTGCTGCCCGGCGACGGGATCGGACCGGAGATCACCGAGGCGACGCTCACGGTGCTGCGCGCGGCGGCTGCGCGGTTCCGCCTGGGCTTGCGCTTCGAGACCCACGACGTCGGGCTCGCGACGTTGGGGACGCACGGGACGACCCTGCCAGAGGATGTGTTCGCGCGCGCCATGGCGGCCGACGGCACGATCCTTGGCCCGATCGCGAGCTACGAGTACCCGCCGCGCGAGCAGGGCGGGATCAACCTCTCGGCGGCGTTCCGCACGCGCGGTGCGCTCTACGCGAATATCCGCCCTGCGCGCTCGCGCGCGGGCCTCCCGCACTGGGGCCGCACGCCGATGGATCTCGTGATCGTGCGCGAGAACACGGAAGGGTTCTATGCCGACCGCTCGATGCATCTCGGCGCGGGCGAGTTCATGCCGACCTCCGACCTCGCGCTTTCAGTGCGCAAGATCACAGAGACGGCGTGCCTGCGCATCGCGCGCACGGCGTTCGAGCTCGCGCGCGGGCGGCGCAGGACGGTCACGGCCGTGCACAAGGCCAACGTGATGAAGGTGACCGACGGGCTGTTCCTGCGCTGCGTGCACGCGGTCGCGGAGGAGTTCCCCGACATCGCGCTCGACGACGTGATCGTTGATGCGGCCGCTGCGCTCCTGGTGCGCGATGCCGCGCGGTTCGACGTGATCGTGACGACGAACATGTTCGGCGACATCCTGTCGGATCTCGCGAGCGAATTGTCCGGCAGTCTCGGTCTCGGCGCATCGATCAACGCTGGCGACAGCACCGCGCTCGCCCAGGCGCAGCACGGCTCCGCGCCGGACATCGCGGGGAGGGGCATCGCCAACCCCTCCTCGCTGATCCTGTCATCCGCGATGCTGCTCGACTGGCTCGGCACACGGCGCGGGCAGCCGAGGCTGAACGAGGCGGCCGCCGCGATCGAGCGCGCGGTAGACGCCGTGCTGGCGGTGCCGGAGCGGCGCACGCGTGATCTCGGCGGCACGACCGGGACGATGGCGTTCGCTGCCTCGGTGGCCGAGGCGCTGGCGACGGCCTGAACGACGGAGGGAACGATGGCGGCAGCGCACTACGACCTGATCATCCGCGGCGGCGTCGCCGCGCTGCCCTGGGGCGAGGAGGCGACCGATATCGGCGTGCGGCAGGGCCGCATCGCAGCGCTCGGCGTGCCGGCTTCGGCGGAGGCTGATGAGGTAATCGATGCGCGCGGCCTGCACGTGTTGCCGGGGCTGATCGACGCGCATGTGCATCTGCGCGAGCCGGGTGCCGATCACGTCGAGACCATTGCCACGGGCACCAGGGCCGCGGCGTTGGGCGGTCTGGTCGCGGTGTTCGACATGCCCAACACGAAGCCCGCGATTGTCGACGCCGAGCGGCTCGCCTGGAAGCGCGACTTCATCCAGGGCCGCGCCTTCGTGGACATGGGGCTCTATGTCGGCGCGACCAAGTCGAATGTCGGCGCGCTCGCCGATCTGGAACTCGAACCCGGCGTGTGCGGCATCAAGGTGTTCGCCGGCTCCTCCACCGGCGACCTGCTGGTGGAGGACGACGCCGCGCTCGAAGCGGTGATGCGCAACGGATTGCGCCGCATCGCCTATCACAGCGAGGACGAGTACCGGCTCCAGGCGCGGGCGCCCCTGTTCAAGGAGGGCGATCCGCACGTCCGCCACATGGAGTGGCGCGACGTCGAGACCGCCTTCCTTGGCACGCGCCGGCTGATGGCGCTCGCGCGCAAGACCGGGCGGCGCGCGCATATCCTGCACGTCTCGACCGCGGAGGAGCTGGAGTACCTGCGCGACATCCGCGACGTCGCGACCGTCGAGGTGCTGGTGAACCACCTGACGCAATGGGCGCCAGACGTGTACGAGCGGCTCCAAGGCTTCGGCGTCATGAACCCTCCCATCCGCGACCGCCGCCACGTCGATGCATCCTGGCAGGCCGTGCGCGACGGCACGGTGGACGTGGTCGGTTCGGATCACGCGCCGCACGCGGCCGACCTGAAGCGCCTGCCCTGGCCGAAATGTCCCGCGGGGCTGACGGGCGTGCAGACGATCGTGCCGGTGATGCTCGATCACGTGAACGCAGGGCGGCTCTCGCTCGCGCGGCTGGCCGACCTGATGTGCGCCGGCCCTGCGCGCGTCTATGGCGTGGTGGGGAAGGGGCGGCTCGCTGCTGGCTACGACGCCGACTTCACGGTCGTGGACATGAAGCGGAAGCGCACCATCGCCAATGACTGGATCGTCTCGCCCTGCGGCTGGACCCCGTTCGACGGGATGGTGGTGACCGGCTGGCCGGTGATGACCGTGCTGCGCGGGCGCACGATCATGCGCGAAGACGAACTGGTCGGCGAGCCGTCGGGGCAGCTCGTGCGGTTCGGCGACACGCTGATGCGTGCGGCGGCGTAGTGGAGCGACCCCTATGGGCGAGACAGGTGCAGCAGGCTGCTGAAAAGCAGCGGCGGGGTGGCGTTGCCGTGGGCGACCTGCGCCGGCACCGGCCGACCGCGCGGCTTGGCGCGCTGGAACTGCGGCGAGAAGCCACGCCGTTCCAGCAGCGCGCCGAGCTGCAGAGCACCAATCCGCTCGAACGCTTGAACGGCGGAGACCGAAGGTCGGCCAGAGGCCGGATCAAGCGACGCACCGAGGTCATCGGCATCTTCCCCAACGAGGCCGCCATCACCCCGCCAGCAATGGCGGGGTGATCAGCCCGGCCACGCCGGCGATCGCGGCGGCTCACCGCCAGCTACACCACATGCCGGGACACGACCTTTCGCCAATCCAGCCACTTGGCGGATGCGCGGTTCGATGGTCGATTGCCGGAACATCATTCAGAAGGGACTCACCATGCCGCGCATGACCGGTGGCGATGCGATCGTCGACAGCCTGCTTCGCCACGGGATCGATACCGTGTTC
>NZ_JBHYDW010000084.1:0-19704 GCF_051860475.1 Elioraea sp.
GCCCCGGCCATCCTGGCGCGCGAAGCCCCAGCGGTCCACGATGGCCCGGGCCCGCGCGGCATCGGCGACGGCCTTGAGCGCCTCCGTGGTGTCGGGCGGCAGGACGAGGTCGTGCCAGGTTGCGTGCGGCACGATCCGCTGGCCGAGGCCGGCAAGCGCTGGTGCGGCCTCCTCGCGCGCGCGGGCCCAGAGCGCCTCGCCGCGCGCCCGGCCGGGCGGCACGTCGGCGGCGATCCGCGTGATCGCTTCGGGAGTCAGCGCGAACTGGCGCGCGAGCCGCGCGACGTCGCTGCGCGCAAGCTTCGGCGCGGCGGCGCGCCAGAGCGCCTCGCGCGCGGGCGCATCGGACGGCGGCAGGCAGACCGCATGCAGGCCCGCCGGCAGACCCGCCCGTGTCGGCGCGAGGACGAGCATCGGCCCGACCCGGCGACGCAGCAGCGGCATGACGAGGGAGGGATCGGCGATGCCATGCAGATCCGCCACCAGCACGAGCCGCGAGAGCATCCATTCGCGCGCCACCAGCGCGAGTGCGCGGTCGCGCGGGCCGGGCTCGGCCGGCAGCCGGGACGGATCGAGCCGTACCGCTGTCCGGCCGCGCAGTGCCGCCGCCGCCGCGGCGACCGCCCGCCCGCCCGCATCCGCGGGCCCCACCAGCACTGCAGCGTCGGCCTTGGCGAGGTCGCGTGCGATCCGCGTCAGCGCGGGCGAGAGGGATGCGCGTTCCATCGGCACCAGCAGTCCGGCTGCCTCCTCGTCCAGCCGATCGAGGCCGAGCAGGAAGTCGCGAATGCGCGCGGACAGGCGCAGCGGCGCGGCGGCGAGCGGCAGATCGGTCGCGAGCTCGATCACGCGCAGGCCCACGAGGGTGCCGGCGGGCGAGAACACGAGACGTCCCGACGGGGTGTTGGCGCCGGCGAGGGCGGCCGCGAGCCCTGCGGTCAGGTGCGGCCCGGCCCGGCCCGCGCGCGCCAGCATCGTCGCGGTCTCGACATCGAGCTCGGCAGCGAGGCCGAGTGCTACGATCTCGCTCTCGACCGGGGTGAGGTCCAGCCGTTCGGCGAGTGCCGCGAGTGCCGGCGCATGCCCGGCCGCGCGCAGCGCGGCCTCCGCCTCGGTCTGCTCGGCCGCAAGCGCCGCGAGGCGGGTCCTCACCGCCTCGGCGTCGGCCTCCGGCGACAGCTGCGCCGCGACCGCGAGACGGCAGCGTTCGATCGCGAGCGCGACATGCCGGTCGTTCCAGCCGCGCCAGTCGGGAGCCGTTCGTGCCTCCCGCGTCATGGCACGGCCACCGCGTCGGTGGACTCGGCGCCGTTGACGCGCACGCGCACCGGCAGCCCGGCGAGCTCCGCGGCCGAGGCGCCGAGATCCGCGAGGCGCACTTCGACCGCGGTCGGACCCGGCGCCTCGGTTCCGGCGGGCGGGTCGCCGACCGCGGCGATGCGGTCGCCGACGAACACCAGCGTGGCGGAGTCCGGAACGAACAGGCGCTGGCCAGCCACCCGCAGCCGTGCGGCGAGCGGCCCTGCCGCGGCGAGCAGCGACGCGGCGGTGACGCGCGGGATCAGCTGTAGCGCGGTGGTGTCGGAGAGGTGACGCGGCGCGGGCGGCACCGGCAGTTCGCCGACCGGCACGCCCGGGCCCTCGCCGCCGCCGACTCCCGATGGCGGTCGCTCCGCGATCACGCGGAGCGGGAGCGTGCCGGGCTGGAGCGCGGCATCGTCGGGGATCGCCGCGGTGACGATCCGTCCCGTGGGCCCGGGGAGCACCTCGGTCGGCGCGAGCGCGCCGAACTGGACGAGTGTGCGGGGCGCCCGCAGGTTCTCGCCCTCGATGGTCACGGTGTCGCCGATGCGCACGCGGCGTTCGCCCGGGCGCTCCAGCGGTGCCGGTGTCCGGTAGGCATCGAGAATGAGCGGCGGGCGGAACGGCTGGAGATAGATGCGGCGCTCGGTGACCGGAAGCGGCGCAGCGCGGTGCTCGCGCGGCAGCAGCTCGACCACCGAGACGCCGATCAGCGCGGCTCGGCGCAAAGGCGTGGTGTTCAGCGCGGACCAGATCTGGGTGATCTCCGCAAGCTCGGCACGGCGCAGCGTGATCGTCAGCCGCTCGGTCTGGCCGAGAAGTTCGAGGTCCATCACGGGAGCGCCCTGAGGCGCATCCGGGATCGTGCTGCGCAGGACGCGCAGTGCGGGTGTCAGCACCGCGTGCTCGTGCAGCACCGCCAGTGCATCGGCGAGCGCAGCCTGGGCGCCCAGATCGGCCGCGGCGTCGGTCTCGTCGGTCGCGTGGCTCGTGAGCAGATAGGTCAGGTCGATGCCGAGCGGCGGGCGCACCGGCACGCGACCCGCGGCGTCCGGGCGCGGCGGCAGGTTGGCGAGATGCGGGTTCGGGATCAGGTGCAGCAGATAGAGATTGACGCGCAGCCCGCTCGCGCCGTCGGGCGTGATGTCGGGCGGGGCAAGCGTGACGGCGACGCTGTCCTGTTGCATGCGGTCGCGCAGCAGCGTGCGCAGGGTCCGCGATGCGCCGGCGATGGGAAGGAGCCCGGGCATGGCGCGCCTACCAGCGGGCCCGGTCGCGCGCGCTGCGTATCGCAGCGTAGCGGGCGAAGCCGCGTTCCGGCGCCGGCGCGGCGGGCGGCGCGGGGGGCGGCCGCGGTGGCGGTGCCATCACGACATCGATCTGGCCGATGGTGATGGTCGTGTCGGCCCGGTCTGTGGTCGGGTCGATCGGCGGGACGGCCGGTGCCGCGGGCACGACCACCGGACGGAGCACGGCGTGCGCGGGTTCGGCGGCAGGCTCCGGATCGGCCCGGACCACGGCATGCGGTGGCGGGGCGCGATCGGTGGGACGCACGAGCGGCGGCGGCACCGGGTTCGCGGAGGCGGCCTCGACGCGGTCGCCGATCCGTGCCGGCGCTGCCGGGTCCCGCGGCACGACCGGCATCCGGTCCGACTCCGTGGGATATGCCGCAGGCGTATCGGTACCCCGGCGTGCGCGGACAGGCGTCTGGGCCGCGGCAGCTACTGGCCGATCGGCTGGCGGCGCGGCACGCACCATCCCGGTGGGTGGGGCGGACAGCGGCTGCGGGGCGGGCGGGGGCCCCTGGCGCGCGGTCGGCGCGCCCGGCCGCGGGACGTCGGGCGTCGACAGGGCCGCGGTCGGCGGCGCCGCCCGCGGCGGCGCGGCATCGGTCCGGAGATCGGTCCGGCGGGGCAGCTCGCGTGCCGCCGTCTCCGCCGCCGCGGCATCGAGTGCCGCAAGCGGATCGAAGGCCGGGCGCGCGGCCTCGGCCAGGCTGCCGACCGGGGCCGTCCCCCGGCGCGCAAGTGCAGCGAGCCGCGCGAGGCTCATGCCGCACCTCCGGGCGCAAGCAGCGCGGCGTAGCGGTGGCGCCGCGCGGGCGGCATGGCCAGGATCGACCCCTCGTCCCAGCCGGTCGCGCGCGCGATCGCGAGTATCTGGGCCGGCAGGGCGGAGGCGCGGCGTGCAAGCTCGGCCAGCACGAAGCCGCCGGCATCCAGCGATCCGCTGACCGCCGCGCCGCAGCTCGGGCAGATGGCTTCGAGCGTCGTTTCCGCGCCGGGATCGAGCGACAGCACGCACGCCGCCGCACGCTCCGCGAGCGCGCGCGGCAGCGCCTCGACGGTGACCGGCGCACCGGACGCGTCGGTCACGGTGACGCAGCGCGCGAGCAGCGCGCGACCCAGCGCCTCGTCGTCGCTGGCGGGAAACGCTGCACAGCGCTGGTCCTCGCCCGTGACGGGCCGGCACTCCAGCCGGTAGCCGTCGGCCGCGATCACCGCCCTGCGCACCGGCCGATCGACCTCTGTCGCCATCGCGGCCGGATCGAAGTCCATCTCGATGATCGCGCCGCAGGATGTGCAGGCCATGGTCGCAACCATCGGTCCCGGCAGCGTCGCCGCCCGCAGCCTGAGCGCCAGCGCCTCCCGCTCGCCGATCGTCAGCCGGTCGGCGGCCGCGCCAAGCGGCTGATCCTCCGCGGCCGCGCATCGACCGAGCAGCAGCGTCAGTGCCGCCGCGGACGGCAGCCGCGCATCGATCGCGTCCAGCAGCGCCTCCTCGTCGGCGCCAGACAGCGGACGAACCGTCATGGCATCGACATCGACCGGTTCGCGGCCCATGGCGGGCTCCCGGCTCCAGGCTCAACCCGGCTCGGACGGCTCCACGACGTCCACGTCACGCTCCCAGCCCTCGTTCTCGAGCCGGATCATCTGAATCGCCACCGCGTTGGCGTTGGCGTCGAGGTCGGGCAGCGACTGGAACTCGCTGACCCAGCAGCGATAGACGCGGTAGGCGAGCGCGACCTGGCCGGCCTCGTTCTGGAGCTCGATTGCGATGTCCTTACGGAACGATCGCAGCGCGACCTCGGCACCGAGCCCCGCTCCGAAGTTCCACACCAGATTCGCCCACTGCTCGAATTCTGGGTCGTGGGTGACGCCGCGCTCGAGCGTGATCGGCTCGAACTTGGCCCGGCCCGGGGATTTGCGCGACAGGCTCGGATCGCCGCCCTCGCGGTGCTCGACCACCTCGATCGAGCGCTTGAGCGCGGAGACCTTCGAGACGCCGGCGACATAGCGGCCGTCCCAGCGGACCCGGAACTTGAAGTTCTTGTACGGGTCGAAGCGGTGGGTGTTGACCACGAACTGGGCCATCGGAACTCTCCTTCTCCTCAGGCCTCGATCTGGCCGGCCATCTGCTGGATGCGGATGATCACGAACTCGGCAGGTTTCAGAGGCGCGAAGCCGACCAGGATGTTGACGACGCCGCGATTGATGTCGTCCTGGGTGGTGGTCTCGCGATCGCACTTGACGAAGAACGCCTCGCGCGGAGTGGTGCCCTGAAAGGCGCCCTGGCGGAACAGGCCCTGCATGAACGCACCGAGATTGAGCCGGATCTGCGCCCAGAGCGGCTCGTCATTCGGCTCGAACACGACCCATTGCGTGCCGCGATAGAGCGTCTCCTCGAGGAACAGGGTGAACCGGCGCACCGGGACGTATTTCCACTCCGAGGCGAGGGCATCTGCACCTTCGAGCGTGCGGCTTCCCCAGGCGACCGTCCCGTAGATCGGGAAGCTGCGCAGGCAGTTGACGCCAAGTGGGTTCAGCACGCCGTTCTGCGGATCGGTGAGCAGGTAGTCGAGGCTGTCGACGTTGCGCAGCCGAGCATCCGTGCCGGCCGGCGCCTTCCAGACGCCGCGCGCGGCATCGGTGCGCGCGAACAGGCCGGCGATCGTGCCGGAGGTCGCGATCGCCTGCGGCCGGTTGCCGTTCAGCGGATCGGGCACGCGGGTGCGCGGGAAGAACACGGCGGCGTTGCGATGGCGCAGCACCTCGTTGTCGCTCAGCCACGCGAGCGCCCGGTCGAGGTCGTTCACTGTCGCGGGAATGTCGACCAGCACGAACGCGCGCCGGCGCTCGGCGTAGCCGATCACCTCGCTGTAGACCGCGCGCATCGAGCTGGCCGGGAGGTCAGCCGCGCGCGGAACGCAGAGGATGTTGAACAGATCGACATCCTCGAGCGCATAGAGCCCGGTCTTGGTCGCGGGGTCGCCGGTCAGTGTCGTGTCGGCGACCGGCAGCGTCCCGTTGCTCCCGCCGGCGAGGCGATAGAGACCGTCATTGGCAAGTGCGCCGGTGCCGAGCCCCAGATTGTCGACGTCCGCCCCCGCGAACTCCAGACGCGCGTCCAGCGGAGCGGCACCGCCTCGCCCCGGTGAGACATGGAACCGGAACGGTGTCGCCGAGGTGCCGTTCCCGAGCAGGCGCACGGTCGCGCCGGCCAGCGCATCGCGGTCGGCAGCGGCAAGCCCGGCTGTGCGGGCCACGCCGCGGATCGCGCTCTCGAGCAGAGGGCGCACTTGCGCCCAGCCCACGCCTGCCGGCCTGTCGACCTGGAAGGCCTGCGCGCCCGAACCGGCGTCGATGGAGAGGGTCAGGGTCGCGGCGGCGGCGGGAGGCGCCGCGGGGAGCGCGGCGCCGCGCGTGCCGGAGGAGGCCGGACGGTCGGGGGCCGCACCGATCATCTCCACGGTGACCAGGCGGGAGGCCGCATTCACCACGGCATCCGCGCTGTGCTCGACATCCGCTGTCAGGGTGAGATTGCGGAACGTCTCGGTCCGCGCCGTGGTGCGCCGGCCAGCGACCTCGACGATCTCGCTGACCGTGAGGTTGAACTGCGTCTCGCTGTTGGCGCAGTCGTAGTCGATCTCGACGTAGAGGTTGTTGGCCCAGAGCCCAGGGTCGGGGAAGGTCTGCCCCCGCACCTGGCGGCCGGCGGTGATGCTGAGCATGTCCGATGCGCCGGCGTCGCCGACAGAGCCGTCAGTCAGGGTTGCTTCGGCTGGGTCCGCGTCGTCGGAGGCAACGCGGACGATGTGTGCCTCGGACCCGCCGTTCTCGAAGAACTGTCGAACCGCGTAGCTGCCCGGGCTGTCACGGTGCAATCCTCCGAACTCCCGCGCGAAATCGGCCATTCCGAACACGCGCAGGGCGACATTCTGCGGTCCGCGCGCGAACCCGTCGACGAATGCACCGATCGAGGTCGCGACACCGACCACCGTGCGCACGCCGGACGGGACCTCCTCGATATAGACGCCGGGATAGGTCGGGTTGACGGGCATGCGCGGTCCTCCGTGTTCCGGCGTTGTGGGATCGGCGCGCACTCACGCGGGCCATCCGTCCGGCATCGCATTCGGCCGATCCCAGGCTCACAAGCGTCGCAGGTCGCCATGCTGGAACGCGACCACGCGCGGGACGGGAGCCTAGACCTTGGTGTGCACCCGTTGCAACACTGATTGATTCTGTTCGCGAGCCGTTCCGGCTCCTTCATGCGCCATGTGCATGCCGTTTCGTCCAGGCATCTTGCCGCGCAGGGCAACTGCCCGCAGCATGGCGCGGTCACGCATCGGGCTCGACAAGTTGCATAGGGAGAGACAATGGCGCAGCCATCGGACATCGCGATCGCACGAGCGGCTCGGCTCCGTCCGATCGGAGAGATTGCCGCAGCGCTCGGACTGCCCGAGGCGAGACTTCACGTTTTCGGTCGTCACATGGCGAAGATACGGCTCGACGGAGACGGCGGTGCGCCGCCGAAGGGGAGACTCGTGCTGGTGACGGGCATCAATCCGACACCGGCCGGGGAGGGCAAGACCACAGCGACCGTCGGACTCGCGGATGCGCTGCGCCGCGACGGCCTGAATGCCGCAGCCTGCCTGCGCGAGCCTTCGCTCGGCCCGTGCTTCGGCGTGAAGGGCGGCGCCACGGGCGGCGGCTACGCCCAGGTGGTGCCGATGGAGGAGATCAACCTGCACTTCACCGGGGATTTCCATGCGGTGACGGCAGCGAACAACCTGCTCGCCGCGATGATCGACAATCACCTCTACTGGGGCAATGCGCTCGGGCTCGACCATCGCCGGATCACCTGGCGCCGCGGCCTCGACATGAATGATCGCGCCCTGCGTCAACTCGTCGTCGGGCTCGGCGGCGTGACGAACGGCTATCCGCGTGAGGACGGATTCGACATCTCGGTCGCCTCCGAGGTCATGGCCGTGCTGTGTCTCGCGACCGACCTCGCGGATCTCAAGGCGCGGCTCGGCCAGATGATCGTCGGCAACCGGCGCGACGGTTCGGCCGTCACCGCGGCCGATCTCAAGGCCGATGGGGCGATGGCGGTGCTGCTGCGCGAGGCACTGAATCCCAACCTCGTGCAGACCCTGGAGGGCACGCCGGCATTCGTGCATGGCGGACCGTTTGCGAACATCGCCCATGGCTGCAACAGCGCGATCGCGACGCGGATGGCACTTGCCCACGCCGACGTGGTCGTGACCGAAGCCGGATTCGGTGCCGATCTCGGCGCTGAGAAGTTCCTGCACATCAAGTGCCGACAGGCCGGGATCGCTCCCGACTGCGTCGTGGTCGTCGCCACCGTGCGCGCGCTGAAGATGCACGGCGGCGTGGCGAGGGCTGGGCTCGGCCGCGAGGACGTCGGCGCGGTTCGGCTGGGATCGGCCAATCTGCTGCGGCATATCGAAAACATGCAGCGCTTCGGGCTGCCGGTGCTCGTGGCGCTGAACCGGTTTGATGGCGACACGGCGGCCGAGCTCTCCGCGGTGAAGGACGCGGTCGCCGAGGCGGGCTCGGAAGCGCATCTCTGCACGCATTGGTCGGATGGTTCGGCTGGTGCCATGGCGTTGGGCCGGGCCGTGGCATCGCGACTTCGCTCCGGCCCGGCGTCGTTCACGTCACTCTACCCCGAGGCCATGCAGCTCGAGGACAAGATCCGCGCGATCGCCACACGGATCTATCGTGCCGCGGACGTCGCGATCGCTCCGGGCGTGGCCAAGCGTCTGGCGGCGTTCGAGGCGGCAGGGTTCGGCCATCTTCCGGTCTGCATCGCCAAGACGCAGTACAGCTTCAGCGCCAACCCGCAGCTTCTTGGTGCTCCGGATGGACACGTGCTGCCAGTGCGCGAGGCAAGGCTGGCGGCTGGAGCGGGGTTTGTGGTGGCGCTCGCCGGCGACGTGATGACGATGCCCGGCCTGCCGCGCGTGCCGGCAGCTGAGACGATCACGCTGAATGCGGATGGCGCGATCGAGGGGCTGTTCTGAGTCCGCTCAGAGCCGCAGGTTCAGCTTGGCGCCGACGAAGCTCAGGAGCCCGTTGGCGGTGCCCTCGCCGCCGCCGCCGAACAGTGCAAGCCGCGGATCGGAGGCGGGGGCCACCGCGTCCTCGTTCAGGGTCAGGTAGCGCTGTGCGAACCGGTTGACCCAGGTCGGGTCCTGGAATTTCGTCGGGTCGAGCCGCCTCTCGAGGATCGTCCGCTGCTGCTCGTACTCGAGCAGGCCGAACTGCTTGGGCAGCCCAAGCGCCGTGCGCGCGACCGCGGTCAGCACCTTGTCGCCCATCAGACCCTTGATGTCCGAGATGGTACCGATCATCCGCTGGAAGTAGAGCGCTTCGCGCAAGCCGGGATTCGCTTCACCGTTCGCCTTCTCGAAGCGGTTGGTGAGCGTCTGTTTGATGATCTTGTCCACCAGCGCAGCATCGGCGAGCGGGGCGCCATCCTTGCCGCCGAACGCCTGATTGATCTGCCGGTAGCGCGGATCTACCATTCGGTTCGCGAAGCTTCGCTTGTCCTCGGGATCGTCGGTCAGCAGACGCTTCACGACCGCGCGCTTGTCCACCTCACCTTCGAGCTGGAACGCCTCGAGCACGAAGGTCAGCGTGCGCCGGTCCTTTATGAGCTCGTCGATCGATCCGATCTCTGCGGCCCGTTCCCTGAAGCGTTCGACGTCGCGCGTCACGTCCTTGCGCGCCTCCCAGCGCGCCTGGATTGCCTCGCCGTTACGCTGTAGAACGGACCAGGCGGTGGATGCGCCAAGACCGTAGAGCATCAGGCCACTGCCGGAACAAACCGCTGGCCGGGCGATGCCGTGGCGACGCCGGCCTCTGGGGCGGCCGGGCGGGCGCAGAGCGCCTCGATCATGTCGCGGTGGACGGCCATCAGGGGCTCGAGGCTGCCGCTGTCGCCCATCCGCACGAAGCATTCGCGCTGCGCCCACAGGCCGAGCGAGGCGAGCCGGCCCTTCAGCTCCGCCGGCAGGCCGTGACCCGGGTCGATGAGACCGGCGAGCAGGATGCCCCAGAGCTGGTGCGTCTTGTGCAGTGCGGCAACGCGCGAGGGCGTGTCTGCGGCCGAGGCGAGGAGTGCGTTGACGTGCCGGAAGGCCCGCGCCTCGGCCTCGCGCGGGGTCTCGGCGGCATCGAGAACGGCGGCGTAGCGACGGAGCGACATGGCGCGACCTCAGGCGGACGTGGGTGGGGCGGCGCGAACGCCGCCCCCTGCTTGGTCAGCGGAACAGGCCGAGCAGGCTCTGGCCCTGCTGGTTGGCGATCGAGAGCGACTGGATCGCCAGCTGCTGCTTGGTCTGCAGGCTGTTGAGCCGCGCGCTCTCCTCCGCGAGGTCGGCATCGACCAGCGCGCCGAGGCCCTCGCGCACCGAGTCCGTGAGCTGCTTGTTGTAGTCCTGCAGCCCCTCCACCTGGCGAAGGCTCGCGCCGATAGAGGCCAGGCGGCTGCCGACCGTATCGATCGCACCCTCGACGATCGCGATCGCGCCGGTCGGGCCGGTGATCTGGCTCGGCGTGCCGCCGGTGATCGAGGTGGTCACGGCGGTCGCGGCACCACGGATGACCATCGCGCCGCTGTTGTTCAGTGACGCGTCGATGCCGGCATCCTGCATTCGCGTGATCACGGCGCCGAGGATCTGCAGCGGGCTGTCGGTCGCGGTGAACTGCACGTCGAACACCTGCCTGGTGGCGTTCGGCGTGGTGGCGAGCGGGGCCGTGCCGTTCGACAGCTCGAAGACATAGTCGATGCCGTCCACCGTGACGGTGACGTTCTGGGCGTTCGCGGGTGCCAGGGTGTTGTTGAAGTTGATCTCCCAGCCGCCGCTGTTGACGTCGAGCCCGGACAGCGAGAGGCCCGCGGAGGTGCTGTTCGTGCCGACCAGCGACGTGGTCGAGCCCTGGATGTCGCGCACGATGTCGATCTGCGTCGAGTTGACACCCGGGACACCGGCGACGCCCTGCGTCAGCAGGTTCACGCCGTTGAACGTCGCCGACCGCGCGAAGGCGTCGATGTTCGCCAGCGCATTGGTGATCTGGGCGTTGATCGTCGCGGCGTCCAGGCCCTGCTGCTGGCCCTGGGTGATGGTCTGCTTCAGGGTGCCGAGCTCATCGCTGATCTTGGTCGCGGCGTCCCGCGCCACGGAGAGGGCGGCCTTGCCGAAGGCGAGGCTGTCCCTGACCGCGCTCATCGCGTTCAGGTCGGCGCGCATGTTCTGGGCGATCGCGAATACGGCCGGATCATCGTTGGCCTTGTTGATGCGAAGGCCGCTCTCCACCCGGGCCTGAGTGGTCTGCATGTTGTTGCTGATCGTCGACAGCGAACGGATCGCCGCCATCGCCGTCACGTTGGTGTTGATCGAGGACATCGTCCTTCTCCTTCAACCGGGTTTCCGTTCCGCCGCCCCGCGCGCCCCAACCCAGTCCAGGACGGGCGGCGGCCGGCTGGCACGCGGTCTGGCAAGTGTCGTGCCAGATCGCTACGAGAGCGCGACAAACCTGAATCCAACGTTAATCGAGCAAGATCAATGGGCTGCGGAGATCAGAGTGCACGCGGCAGCATGTGCCGGTGTCGCGGCAGCAGCGACCCGGCAATCCCTTCCCTGGTGCTCCTCGGCCCGGCAGGAATTGCCGCCTCGGCAGGATGGTTCTGCCCAGTGCACACGGCCCTCGCCCTGAGCATCCCTGCCGCGTGCGCGGACATTGCGGTTGACCCGCCCGTCCCGCTTTGCCATACCGCCTGCGCGCTGCGGATGGCCGTGGCGCGCATCGCCCGCCAGCCGATGGAGACCCCGATGGACGACGGAAGCGGAAGTCCTCGCTTCACGTTGCACCGCGCCGCGAGGCGTCGGGGTGGACGCGCGCTGAGTTTCTGACCGGCCGACACATCCTCCCCGGGCCCCTATGGCGCCCGTTCGAGACGGAGGATTGTGGCCATGACCCGTACGATCCTTGGCGCCGCCGGCGCCCTGCCGCCCGAGACCGCGACGGCGCTCCATCCTGCGGACCTTGCCGCGCTGCTCGATCGCCGCGCGCCTGAGGACGCGTGGGACGTGCTGGCGCGGTTGCCGCTCGCCCGCCGCGCCGAGACCTTCGGCTACCTCGCCGCCGAAACCCAGGTGGCGATCGCCCGCATCGCCGCCCCGCGCGACCTCGCCGCGATCGTCTCGGCGATGGACGCCGACGAGCGCGCCGACCTGTGGACCCGTCTCGACGAGGAGGCACGCGAGAAGCTCGCCCCTGCGCTCGCCGCGGCCGAGCGCGAGGACATCCGCAAGCTCTCCTCGTACGCTCCGGGTACCGCCGGCGCGGTCATGACGAGCGAGTACGCGGTGCTGCGTGGTGACCTCACCGCGCGCGAGGCGATCGAGGCGCTGCGCGGCCAGGCGCACTCGAAGGAGACCATCCAGGTCGCCTATGTGCTCTCGCCGCAGCGGCGCCTGCTCGGCACCGTGCTGCTCGAGGATCTCGTGCTCGCCCCGGGCGATCGCCGCGTCGAGGCGTTGATGCGCAAGGACCCGCCCTTTGTGCGCGCCGATGATCCGGCCGAGGAGGCGGCGCGCGCGATTGCGAGGTACGACCTGCCCGCCATCCCCGTCATCAACGGCGGCGAGATGATGGTCGGCATCGTCACCGCCGACGACGCAATGGACGTCCCCGCGGCGGGGGCGACCGAGGACTTCCAGAAGCTGGCCGGTGCGACCGGGCCACACGCCCCGCTCGGTGCCGCGCCGTTGGCGCTGCTCTATCGCAAGCGCGTGCTGTGGCTGGTGATGCTGGTGTTCGCCAACCTCCTGTCCGGCTTCGGCCTGGCGCTGCACGAGGAGACCATCTCGGCGCATATCGCGCTGGTGTTTTTCCTGCCGTTGCTGATTGCCTCGGGCGGCAACGCGGGCAGCCAGGCGGCGACGCTGATGGTACGCGCGCTCGCGACCGGCGAGGTGGTGGCGCGCGACTGGGCGCGGCTGCTGCTGCGCGAGGCGCTGGTGGCGGTGGCGCTTGGGGCGACCATGGCCCTGGCCGTGTCGTTGATCGGGTTCTGGCGCGGCGGGCCGGAGATCGCGTTGATCGTCGCCATCACCATGGTGCTGGTGGTGCTGGCGGGCAGTCTGGTCGGCATGTCGCTGCCGTTCATCCTGTCGCGCTTCGGCGCCGACCCGGCGGCCGCCTCGGCGCCACTGGTGACCACCATGGCCGACGTGGCGGGCGTCATGATCTATCTCGGGGTCGCGACGGCCGTGCTGACGTCGATCTGACGCTGCGGGGGTCCGGGGGCGCGCGTCGCCCCCGCGTCACTTCAAGACGTGGGGCTGACGTGGTGGTTTGATCGACGTTGATGATTCCCATGCTGGTCCGGACCTGCGGGTCTGGGCGGATGAGGGATGGCGTTGAGATTGGGCTCCGGCCGGGCGACCGGGAGGCGGCTGGAGATCGTGGTCGCGGACCGCAAGAGCCCGCAGCACCATGTCTGGCGGGCGCGGATCGTGCTGATGACCGCCGACGGCGCGGACACGATGGCGATCCGCGCGGCGACAGGGACAGGCAAGGCGACGATCTGGCGCTGGCAGGTGCGCTCCATGCAGGACGGTGCCGACGGCCTGTTCAGGGATGCGCCGCGGGGCCGCGCCTTCGCCGGTGCCTCGCTCGAACAAGTCGCTGCCGTGGTTGAGCGCACCCTGCACGAGGACCCGCCCGCGGCAACGCATTGGACGCTGCGGTCGATGGCGAAGGCGAGCGGCCTGGCGCCCTCCACCATCCACCGCATCTGGCGCGAGCACGGGCTGAAGCCGCACCGGATCGAGACCTTCAAGCTCTCCAACGACCCGAAGTTCGTCCAGAAGGTCCGCGGGCCGAAGGCAACGCCCGAAGGGCGGTACATCGTCGGCCTCTATGTGAACCCACCCGAGCACGCCCTCGTGCTGTCCGTGGATGAGAGTGAGCCTGCTCGCGCCACCGGTCCGAGCGAGCAGGCGAACCAGATCCAGGCGCTCGACCGGACACAGCCGGGCCTGCCAATGAAGCGCGGCCGGGGTGCGACCATGACGCACGACCACAAGCGCCACGGCACGACGACACTGTTCGCGACGCTGGACGTGAAGGCGGGCACGGTCATCAGCCAAGAAGGCTAAGAAGACAGTTCGACGTGCATTTCACGCCGACCTCGGCTTCCTGGATCAACGCCGTCGAGGGCCTGTTCGCCACACTGACAAAGCGGCGCCTGAAGCGCGGCGTCTTCCACTCCGTCATCGAACTGAACCAGGCCATCCGGGAGTACCTCGATGTCCACAACGCCGACCCAGAGCCCTTCCGCTGGACCGCGCCCGCCGACACCATCATCGGAAAGCACCAGCGCGGGAAACGTCTGCTGGAATCACCCCATTGGCACCTCCTACCGGATGCTTGGGGATCTTGTGTAGGTCTCCAACGCTCAGCCGCGACACGAGATGCCGGTAGCAACCAAGGTGACCCAGTTCCCACCTTCATCGCACCCGGCACGCCACGACCGTCCCAGGCCGCGGCCCGGCGACCGTGTTCCGAACCGCCTCCGCCGCGGCGATCATGCGCCCGGGCGCGCGTCCGCGCCGAAGCTCACGTCGCGATTGACGTCCTTGTAGAGCAGGTACTCGATGACCTCCTCCCCGGTGGCGTAGATCTGCTGCGGCAGGTAGGGGCCCATCCAGACGAAGTCGCCGGTCCAGATCTCGTGCCAGTCGCGACCCAACAACTGCAATGCCTGCCCCTGCAGCATGACCAGGCCATGCTCCATGATGTGGGTCTCGATGCACCAGAAATGCGCGCCGGGCCGATAGCACATGATGTTCATCTCGAAATCCATCGACATGTCCCTGGTGCCGAGGAGGAGGTGACGCCAGCGTGGGCCGTTGTCCTCGCGCGCGGCGGTGTCGCGATGGCCGGTCCTGAGGCCCGGCGCCGGCACGCCCGGCAGCGCGACATAGGGCCGCTTCACCCAGATGGCGCGTGCCTCGCCCGCGGCGGTCGCGGCGAGCGCATACGCCATGCCGACGGGGATGTAGGCGAAGCCACCCGGGCCCAGGGTGGCGGTCCGGCGCTCCGCGACCAGGGTGAAGGCACCCTGCTGCACGTAGAAGAAGTGCTCGAGACCATCGTCGAGCAGGCCGGCACTGCCGTGCCCCGCAGGCGCGATCAGCAGGGCCTGGGCGAAGCGCGCGCCCATCGCCGGCGAGGTCTGGAAGCGGATGATGCAGCCCGGCCAGCCGGGCAGCAGGCTGTCCATGATGCCCTCGGGCGGGAACACGCAGTAGTGCGGCGTCAGCATCGTCCGGTTGTGGCCGATGATCCCGGGGGCGGGGCGGGGCGTGGGCGTGCGCATGGGCGACGGTCCTGCGATGTGGGGCGTCGCGACGGACCATGACCGACACGCCGCGTCAATGCGCGGCCCCGGCCGATCCGACGCTCCGGACGCAGGGGCCTCGCGCTGGCCGGAGCCGTCGGGACCGTCTCGTCGCCGCTGCGCAGGCGCGGGCAGGGCGGACCCGGTCCGGCACCGCGGCACGCTGCACCGCGCGACCGCCGGTCCTCGATCCTGCCGTCGCCGCGGTGTAGCAGGGCACGAGCGTGCGAATGGGCCGCGCGCGATCGCCGGCCTGCGCGATCGCTGGCACCCCAGCGTCGTGACGGCGGCGTCAGCCCCGACCAGGCCTCACCGCCTGAGAGCCATGGCATTCCTTTGTCTCGTGGTTCTGAGGGACCACGCTGGGCGGCGCCTGGCCGGCCTGTCATGTCGGTCGCCGGCCGGCCTCGGCGCCCTCGTAGCGGACCGAGCGAGGCGTCTCGCCGGGATCAGGAGAACTTGAACGCCGACGGCGCCTGGCCCGCGTCGGGCGCTGCGGCCTGCGCCTTCGACGTTGCCTCCTGAATCCGCTCCTGCACCTGCTTCACGAGGTTCGCCATCGCGGTCGCCGTTCCCGCCAGCTGCGCCAGCGGCAGGATCACCTGTCCGCAGGGTATCGCCTTGCCGTCACCCATCACCTGGCCGAGCGTGATCCGCACCACACCGTGGGTGACATTCGCTTCGATGATGCCGTCGCAGAACAGCGTGGGCAGGCGGTCGGCCATGACGGGTACTCCTGAGCGTCGGGACGGCTCCTGCTCGCGGAACGCGCGCGCAAAGCTGTCGAGCGGCGGTTGTTCGGTGTACTGCCAGAAAGTCCGCTCGCCGACCAGGATCATCGCCTCGCCCTGCATCCCCGGCGTCAGCGCCGCCCCGCCGAGCGTCACACACTCGGCCGCGTCGATCGCGACATGGGTCCGACAGACACTCGCGCCGCCGCTCGTCATGGACCGCGTCGGCCAAGACGAACTCGCCCCGACCCTGGAGGGCGGGGGCCAGCCGCTGCGTGAACGCGGTCAGGAACAGCACCACGGCGCCGGCGGTGGCGATCCGGCCGAGCGAGGGATGCAGCAGGAACCCCATGCCGAGCCGGACGGCGCCGGGCAGGTCGCCGTCGCCTCCCGCAGCACGTCGGGTGCGGCTCGGTTCGCGATCGTCGCCGTGGTGTCCCTCCCTCGTCTCGCGTGTCGCCGCGGGACCGATGGACCGGGGGGTCGTGCCGCAGCCACGTGCCCGGAGGGCCGTTGCAGAGCCGCCGAACGGTTTCAGCGCGGAAACTCGTGCCCGCCGTCGCCGAGCGCGAGCGGGCCGGGGATCGACAGATAGGCGATCCGCTTCGCCTCCTTCCGCCCGCGCGTCACCGTGTCGAGCACCAGCCCGCAGGCGAGCGAAAGGAACGAGAGCAGCACGAGCCCGAGCGAGAGCACCGCGGTCGGCAGGCGAGGCACCAGCCCGGTCTCCAGGTAGGTCAGCAGCACCGGTACGAACAGCCCGAGCCCGGCCAGCAGCAGGGCGAGCGCGGCGAAGCCGAAGAACGGCAGCGGCCGCTCCTCCTTCACCAGCACGAGAATCGTGCGCAGGATCCGTACCCCGTCGCGGATCGTGTTGAGCTTGCTCGCCGACCCCGGCGGGCGCTCCTTGTAGGCGGTCGGCACTTCGCCGATCGGCATGCCGAGCTCGAGCGCATGGACGGTGAACTCGGTCTCGGTCTCGAAACCGCCGGCGAGTGCGGGGAAGCTCTTGACGAAGCGGCGCGAGAACACGCGATAGCCCGACAGCATGTCGCTGACGCGGTCGCCGAACACGCCGGCGACCAGCCCGGTCAGCACGCGGTTGCCGAAGCGATGGCCGCGACGGTACGCGGCCGCGCCGCCGCCGGTGCGGGTACCGGTGACCATGTCGAGGCCGCGCTCGCAGAGCAGCGCCACCATGCGCGGTGCGGCGGTCGCCTCGTAGGTGTCGTCGCCGTCGACCAGCACGTAGATGTCGGCCTCGAGATCGGCGAACATCCGCCGCACCACGTTGCCCTTGCCCTGCAGTGCCTCGTGGCGGACCACCGCGCCGGCCGCGCGCGCGGCCGCTGCCGTGCCATCGGTCGAGTTGTTGTCGTAGACGTGGATCACGGCCCCGGGCAGGGCGGCCCGGAAATCCGCCACCACCGTGCCGATCGCGGCCGCCTCGTTGAAGCACGGGATCAGCACGGCGATGCGTGGCGCGGGCGTGGTCACCGCGCGCCCTCGCGGAACACCAGGAACCGCGCGGCGAGGAAGTTGACGGTCATGCCGGCGAGCGAGCCTGCCGCCACCGCGATCACGGGCTCGGCGCGTGCAGCGGCGAGCGTGGCGATCAGCACGGCGTAGGTGCCGCGGTTCAGCGCGAATCCGGCGAGCTGGGTGACGATGAAGCGCAGCCACTGGCTGCCCGCCCGCTGCGCTCGCGCCTCCGGGAAGGTGAAGTGCCGGTTCAGCAGCCAGGTCATGGTCGCCGCGGTCAGATAGGCGAGCGCGCCCGCGCTGTAGAGATCGAGGCCGAGGCGGAAATGCGCGAGGTACACGGTCGCGGTATCGACAACGAAGCCAGCTGTGCCGGCGAGGCCGAAGCGCAGCATCTGCGCGGCGAGCGGCAGCCGGGCGGCGGTGATCGGCGCGTCGGTCATCACGCTTCCCTGCCAGCACCGCGCGGCAGGATCAGGGCAGGGCGCTCAGGCGCGCGCGTCAGCCGGGGCAGGCGGGTAGATCTCGTCGATCATGTCGTCCAGCACCAGGTGCTCTGCGCCGGGGATTGGGATGACCTCGGTCTCGACGCTGTCCTCGCGGAACACGTGGCGCATCACGCCGAGCGCGCGCTCCGCACCGCGCGGCTCGGGCATCAGCCTGGGGCCGAGCGTGAAGGACGTCGCCGGCGCCCACACCGCGCTCGCCGCGGCGTGGCGCGCGATCCGCCAGAGATGCAGGTGCCCCGAGGCGATCAGCCGCAGGTGCGGATGGTCGAGCAGACGGCGCACCGGGGCGCGGACGTCGGGCGGCACCGCCCAGTAGCCGACCGGGCCCTCCTCGACGGCATCGAGGAAGGCGGGCTTGTGCAGGAACACCGCCAGCCGTCGCGCGCCGAGCGTCGCGACCGCATCCTCGATCACGGCGCGCTGCGCGTCGTCCGCGGCGTCGCCCGCGCCGATCACCTGGCTGTTCAGGCCGAGCAGGCGCCAACCCGGCCGGTCCTCGGTCCAGACGCAGGCGCCGAAATGCCGCTCGTGCCGGGCGATCCGCGAAGCGGCCGGCGTCTGGGTGGCCGAGGCGAGGTCGCCGATATCGTGGTTGCCCGGCACCACGCGCAGCGGCGCGGGCAGGCCCGCGAGCCCGGCGGCGGCGAGCGCGCAGTCCTCGTCGCTGTCGGCGCCGTCGAGCGTCGCGTCGCCCGTATGCACGATCAGCTCGGCGGACAGCCGCGGCAGCAGCGCGCGCGCCGCCTCCCAGTTGGCGTTGAAGTGCGTGATGCGCGGCGACAGATGGCTGTCCGAGATCTGGACGACGCTGAACATGGCGCTCCTGCGTGCTGGGCCCCGGCGGGGCTATACCATTCCTGGGCGAAGGCGGAAGGGTGGCGGGCATGGCACGCCCGGGTGAGATCGCGGTGTGATCCTCGGCACAGCAGGACACGTTGACCACGGCAAAACCGCGCTCGTGCGGGCGCTGACGGGGATCGACACCGACCGGCTGGCGGAGGAGCGCCGCCGCGGCATGACCATCGATCTCGGCTTCGCCTATGCGGGCGAGGGCGCGGCGCGCATCGGCATCGTCGACGTGCCCGGTCACGAGCGGTTCATCGCGACCATGGTGGCGGGGGCGGCGGGGATCCAGGCGGTGCTGCTGTGCGTGGCTGCCGACGAGGGCCCGCGGGCGCAGACGCGCGAGCATCTCCGGGTGCTCGACCTGCTCGGGGTCGCGCGCGGCATCGTCGTGCTGACCCGGGCCGACCGCGCGGAGCCCACGCGGATCGCCGCAGTCGAGGCGGAGATGCGGGCGCTGCTCGCCGGCACGACGCTCGCCGACGCCGCGATGCTGGCGGTCTCGGCCGTGACGGGCGAGGGGATGGACCCGCTCACGGCCGCGATCGCGGCGCTGCGGCGGCCCGCGCCCGCGCCGGCGGGGCGGGCCCGCCTGGCGGTGGACCGCGCCTTCGTGATCGACGGCGCCGGCGTGATCGCGGCCGGGCTGCTCTCGGCCGGGCGGCTCGCGCTGGGCGACGCGGTGGTCGTCTCGCCGGCCGGCATCCCCGCCCGGGTGCGGGGGCTGCGGGCGAACGACCGGCCAGTGGACGCTGCGGCGGCGGGCGCGCGCGTCGCGGTGAACCTTGCGGGCGAGGGGATCGCGGCCGGGGTGGTCGAGCGGGGCGACTGGATTGTCGCGCCGGGCCTGCATATGCCGACCGCGCGGGTGGATGCCCGGCTGGTCGGGCTCGATGGCCGGCCGCCGCGCGCCGGCACGCTGCATGTCGGAGCCGCCCATGTCGCCGCGCGTGTCGATCCGCTGGGGGAGGGGCTCGCGGCGCTGACACTCGGCCGGGCGCTGCCGCTGCTCGCCGGCGACCGGGTGCTGCTGCGCGGGCCGGCGGGGGGGATCGCGTGCGGCGGCATCGTGCTCGACCCGGCGCCGCCGGCGCGCGGCCGGCGCACGCCCGGTCGGC